>JAGYOI010000016.1 GCA_018399395.1 Prolixibacteraceae bacterium | reverse complement strand
TCCCCACCGAACCTATTCTTTTCGGCATTCTTATTTTATTTCTTTTTTCAATTAGCCGCGGCCAAAAAATAGGCAAAGATATTACAAGGCACCCGGTTTCTATTACCCTTTATTTTTATTTGGGATGGATGGCATTAACTACAGTAACCAGTACTTTACCGGTAGTTTCAATCAAGTACCTGCTGGTACATGTATGGTATATTGTAATCTTCTTTTTCCTGTTAACATACCTTTTCAGGCAACAAAAGAACATACCAAAATTCATTTGGCTATACGTACTGGCCATGGTCCCTGTAATTTTCTATACCATTGGCCGCCATATCGCGAATGGCATGCATAACGACAATGCTGCCCACTGGGTTATGACCCCGTTTTTCAACGACCACACATCGTATGGCGCTGTACTGGCCATGTTTATCCCTTTTCTTACTGCTTTTGTGTTTTCATCGTGGATATCAAAGAAGAAAAGAATATGGAGTGCTGTTATTCTTGTAATTTTCATTATTGCCGAAATACTATCATTTACCAGGGCTGCATGGTTAAGCCTTATGGTGGCCATTGGCGTATGGGCCATTATAAAGCTTAAAATCCGGTTCAAAACTTTGGCTATAACAGGAATATCAATAGTCTTATTAATTTTTGCTTTTCAGGACCAGATTTTAATGAAACTGGAACAAAACTCAACCGACTCATCAGCCAATCTCACAGAGCACATCAGCTCGATGACAAATATTTCGACAGATGCATCGAACCTTGAACGAATAAACCGGTGGCAAAGTGCAATTGCCATGTTCGAAGAAAAGCCCTTGTTTGGCTGGGGACCGGGAACTTACGCCATGAATTATGCCCCTTTTCAGCTAACCGGCCAACGCACAATTATCAGCACAAATGCCGGCGACGGCGGCAATGCCCACAGTGAATATCTTGGTGCCTTATCCGAATCGGGTGTGCCGGGCATGATTGCTTTCATGCTTATTATTGTTATGGTGTTATATACGGCAATAAATGCGTATACACGTACAAATAACAAGAAACTTAAAACAGTTTTACTCGCTTCAATTACTGCACTGGTAACTTATTACACACATTCATTTTTGAATAATTTTCTCGATACCGATAAAGTGGCCATTCCGTTTTGGGGGTTTACTGCGATTATTGTTGCAATTGATATTTATACAAAAAAAGAGAACACTGAGTAGAATTATCTTTTATAATGCCAACAAGATTCAGTAATCCTGACTCAATTTTTCACACAGCCTTTTGAGCATTAAAAAGACACTCCGCAGGATTTGTGGCGATTTTATCAATACAAACAAAAGTTGCGCTCAACTTATTCGACTAAAACGCACATTGAGTTTCGCTTGTTGCGTTTCGCTTGTTGCGAAATATAATTTTAATACCTATCTTTGAAAAAAACAATGAATCCATTTTTGATAAAGGGCTATATTAGCCCGCTTTTTTTCTGCAACCGAGTAAAGGAAAGCGAGATGCTAATATCTGCAATAAGAAACAATCAGGATATTACGCTTTTTGGCTTAAGACGATATGGTAAATCAGCATTAATTCACCACGTATTTCATCAATTACAAAAAGAGTATGTTTGTGTATATGCAGATATATGGGGTACAAGCAGTATCGAGGAGTTTACAAAAGAATTGGTAAACGGATTAATTTCAAGCGAAGTATTTGCGAAGCAGAAAACCACAACTAAGTTGTTTAACCTGTTAAAATCGTTAGGCGCATCGTTCAGTATAGGAACAGATGGATTACCAACCGTAGATGTTATTTTCAATAGCCGGAATCAACAATTCAAAAGTCTTGAAGAGTTATTCAACTTTCTTAATCAACTTGAGATCCCCATCCTGTTTGCCATTGATGAATTTCAGGAAATTAAAAAATATGACAATAATGTACCCTTTGAAGGCAAGTTGAGATCACTTATTCAGCAAAGCAACAATACAGTATTCATTTTTAGTGGAAGTGAACATCACTTGCTAAATGAATTATTCAATGAATACAGTAGACCTTTCTATCAATCAACAAGAATGGTATCCATAGGAAAAATTGACAAAGGTGATTATCATGCATTTATCGCAGGTAAGTTTAAGAAAGTGAAGAAGGACATAAATCCCGAAATCATTGATTATATTCTCGAAATATCTCATTTACATACTTATTACGTTCAGGCAATGGCCAATTTTGTGTATGGTCAGGAGAAAACACCTTCAAGTATTTCAGAATTCGATGCATTGTACAGAGAATATATTCTAGAAAAACACGTTTTTTATAGTGAACTGCCTGAACGATTAACCAAACAACAATTCTCAGTTCTTAAAGGGATAGCAAAAACCAGATTAGTTGAATCCCCAACTTCTGCAAGCTTTATGGAGATTTCCAGAATAAGGAGTGCCAGTAGCATGCACAGGGCAATAAATTCTTTACTGGATAAGCAACTTATAATAAAAGAAGAAGGAAAATTAAGATTGTATGATGTATTTCTGGAGCACTATTTGAAATTTGTTTTGTAAAACGTGCATTTAAATACTTCCATCCTATTTCTTCTTTTCGTACACTAATGTCCCGATATTCTGCCCCGTAACAACCTTCCGAAGGTTTCCGGGTGTATCCATATCGAAAACAACAATTGGCATGTTATTTTCCTTGCACAGGGTTGTGGCCGTTAAATCCATTATTTTCAAACCACGCTCGTACACTTCGTCGTAGGTTAGCTTTGTGAATTTTTTTGCATCAGGGTTTTTTTCCGGGTCCGAATCATAAATCCCATCCACACGGGTCCCTTTCAGCAAAACATCGCATTCCATTTCAACGGCACGCAAAGCCGATGCGGTATCGGTTGTAAAAAAAGGATTACCGGTTCCGGCTGCAATAATGGCCACCTCGTTTTGTTTTACAGCTTCAACAGCCTTTTGCTTCGAATACATCTCGCCAATGGGCTCCATACGGATAGCTGTGTAAACCCGGGCAGTAACCCCATGTTTTTCAAGCTCCGACTGTAATGCCAGGCTGTTAATCACCGTAGCCAACATACCCATTTGGTCGCCTTTTACCCGGTCGAAACCATCGGCAGCACCGGCCAAACCACGAAAAATATTTCCGCCGCCAATTACGATGCCCAAACGGATACCGGTTTCAACAATATCTTTAATTTGGTACGCATACTCGAGCAACCGCTTAGGATCCAAACCATAACACTCGTCACCCATTAGCGACTCACCCGAAAGTTTTAGAAGAACACGTTTATAAGGAGTAATCATAAATTGTAATTTTCTGTAAATTTAAGGATTTTGAGAGATTGATATTATAAGATATCATTAAAAATAACCCTATTCCTGAAAATACACCCGCTTCACCCGTTGTGAAATTGAAGTGAATATTTCATACGGGATGGTATTAAGCGCTTTAGCCATCTCAGTGGCCGGGTATTCTTTACCAAAAACGATAACCCGGTCGCCTTCTTTGGCTTCAATGCCGGTTATGTCAACCATGCACATATCCATACAAACGGTACCTACAACGGGCGCCAGTTTGCCATTAATCCATACTTTGCCATTACCATTACTTAAGTGGCGGTTAAAACCATCGGCATAGCCAATGGGCAAAGTAGCAATTTGCATATCCGAAGCTGCAACACCGGCCCTTCCGTACCCTATGGTTTCACCTTTGGGAACTGTCCGGATTTGCGATATGGTAGTTTTTAAAGTACTAACATTCTGAACTTCTTCAGCCGAAACATGGCTAATCCCATATAAACCAATCCCAAGCCGAACCATGTCGTACTGGCTGTTTGGGAAACGTTCAATGCCGGCCGAGTTAAGAACGTGCTTCAAAACATGATGGTCGGTGTTTTCCTGAATAATTTTCGCCAGTTTTTCGAAGCGGTGAAATTGCAACTGTGTAAAATTATCTTCGCCAGGATCGTCGCTGGCCGATAAATGTGTAAACACCGATTTAATGTGGAGAACATTGCCCCTCTTCACTTTATCAAGTAAATACTGCAATTCGTCCTCGCCTTCAAACCCCAACCGCTTCATGCCGGTATCAATCTTAACATGGATAGGGAAATTTGAAAGCGCATTTCGTTGCGCACTAGTTAAAAACTGATCGAGTAAGCGTTTTGAATAAATATTGGGCTCCAATAAATATTCAAACATCATATCGAAGCTATGTTGCTCGGGGTTCATTACCACAATAGGAAGCGTAATCCCGGCTTTTCGCAGCGCAACACCTTCATCGGCAATAGCCACGGCAAGATAATTAACCTGGTGAAACTCCAATAAACGGGCAATTTCGGCCATACCGCTTCCATACGAGAAGGCTTTAACCATTACCATGATTTTGGTTTCAGGTTTGAGCTTCGATTTAAAATAGTTCAAATTTTCTACCATGGACGACATGTCAATTTCAAGAACGGTTTCGTGCGCTTTATCCTGCAACATCGAAGCAATCTGGTCGAAATGAAAATCACGGGCACCTTTTAATAATATCACCTCGTTATTCAGCCCCATAGCAGGCAACTTTGCCAAAAAATCGGCCGTTGATGAGAAAAACTGAGCCGTATCGGCAAATAAATGACGGTGACGTTTCAGGTTCAGCCCAATGCCTATAAACCGCTCAATAGCCCTGAGCTTTACCAGCTGCGCCACTTCGGCATACAGCTCTTCATCGGGTTTCGATGAATAATAAATATCAGACAGGATCAACGTTTTAGGCATAAAATCCTCGCTCGCTTGTTGGTCCAGTGTATCAAGTGCAATAGACAACGAACTGAGGTCTGAATTATAGGAATCGTTAATAATAATGCACTGGTTAATGCCCTGGCGGATTTCCAGACGCATAGCAATAGGCTGTAAGGTACTAAAGCGCTCAAGTATCTGATCCTGGTCTTTGCCAATGGCGATTAACGCTGCCAAACATGTTATGGCATTCTCAACACTGGCATCATCCGAAAATGGAATGGAAATGGCATATTGTTTCTCACCAACCTGGCCGATAATTCCACAGCCTTCGGGGATTTTTTGTACAAAATAGATAAATAAGTCGGCTGTCTCGTCCATCATTGACCAACTAATAGGCACAATGCCGTTTTCTTCAACCATTTTTTGAATCGCCGAATCAATGGCCGGGTAATCCTTTCGGTAAATAACCACTTCGGAATTCTTAAAAAGTTTAAGTTTCTCCTCAACTTTTTGCTCTACCGATTCAAAATTAGCCTGATGGGCTTCCCCAATATTGGTGATAATACCATATCGGGGGCGAATAATTTCTTCAAGCTTTTCCATCTCGCCCGGCTGTGAAATACCTGCCTCGAGAAAAGCCATGTCGGCATCGTTGTTCAGCAGCCACACCGAATGGGGCACACCTATTTGCGAGTTATAGCTCTTGGGGCTGCGGATAATCCGGTAATCGTCAACCAGCAACTCGCTAAGCCATTCCTTTACTATTGTTTTGCCGTTGCTCCCGGTAATTCCAATAACGTTACCTTTAAAATTTTGGCGCATGGCAGCAGCCAGTTGCTGAAAAGCTTCCAACGTATCGTCAACCTTCAGAATAGTAGCACCGGTATATTTATCGTATTTCTTTGAAGCATCGGAAACCACAAAGCTCCTTACACCCTTATTATATGCATTCCGAATATAATTGTGCCCGTTATTGCGCTGGGTAACCAAAGCAAAAAAGAGTGTTTCGCGCCCTGAAACAATCGACCTTGAGTCGGTTGAAAGGTAGGCAACAGGTAATTCAGGGCCTTCGTATAACAATTGTGCTCCAATAATTTCTGAAATGGATAAGTTGGTGGTCATCTTATTATTTGTTATTTAACGCTTTCTGAAAACATTCTCGACAAAGCGGTTCGTATTCATTTTTCTCCCCTAAAACTACCAATTTTTCGTCAGTTGACAAACGATGCGAAAAATTAGCCAGGCTCCCACACCTCATACAAATGGCATGAACCTTTGTAACATACTCTGCCACAGCCATTATTCGGGGAATAGGACCAAATGGCTTCCCCTTAAAATCCATATCCAGACCCGCAACAATAACCCTTATGCCCATGTTAGCCAGCTTATTGCAAACCTCAATCAAGCCTTCATCAAAAAACTGGGCCTCATCAATTCCTACTACATCAACATCGCCTGCCAGCAATATGATATTCGATGCTGTATCGACAGGCGTTGAACGGATAGATGTCTCGTCATGCGATACCACATCTTCTTCTGAATACCGGATATCAACAACCGGTTTAAAAATTTCAACCTGCTGCTTCGCTATCCTTGCACGGTTCAACCGCCTGATTAATTCTTCGGTTTTACCCGAAAACATCGAACCACATATTACTTCTATCCAACCTCTTTGGGGTTTTCCGCTTATATCTTTCTCAAGAAACATCCTTCATTTTTTATCAAAAAGGTAAAATTACAATCAATCTCTTGTTTTGTCGTTATAATTTTAAAGGAATTTATTTTTTTTCAAAAAATGAAGATACTACATTTGAGAAATGAATTATAAACACCTTCATTACTTGATTTCAATACAACTATGGATAATAAAATTATTATACAGCTCATTAAAAGAGAAATCAACGAACTAAACCTGCTCGTTGATGCACTGGACAATACAACCGGTTCACAAAACATTCTGATTGATGTTACCACATCAAAAGTTGAAACACTTTCAGAGGTGGTTAGCTTTCTTCACAAAGATAATAATAATGCCCCTTTACCGAATAACGATCGTTTAAGCCCCGACAAAAAATCGGATGAAGAAATCATTCAGTCACTTGTAGAAAAACAAGAAGAACATCAAAACAGTGACACATATTCAGCAACCGCTGAGAAAGAAGAACCTATTAATGAAGCGGAAATTCAGCCAGAACAACCTGATAAAAGTGAAGCGTTGCACACACCTGAGCCAGAGATGCCGGAAATGGAGGTTAAAACCGAAGAAGAACGACGGAACGACACAGCCGCTTACGGAGACGACAAGGTTAAACAAGAACAAAACCTGATGCAAGAGGAGACGAATAATGAAGAAAAAGTTGAGGAAGAAGAACATGATCAGGTTAATGAAACAACAAAAACCGAAGAACGAGTCAAAAACACAACATTAGATACAAACCCGGAAACAAACACCGCAGAAGAAGAAAAACCCACAGCTCCGAAAGACGACAACAAAGTCTACAAAAAGGTGCTTGGAGATCAATTCATCCATGAAAAGTCGCTGAATGAGAAATTCACTTCGCTTACTGACAACAAATACAAGGTAATGGGCAAACCCGTTACCAGCGTAAAAAAAGCCATTGGATTGAATGACCGCTTCATGTTTACCCGCGAATTGTTCAACAACGACTCCGGCAAATTCAATTCTACAGTTGAAGCTATTGACAATGCCAACGACCTTGTTGAAGCTGTTGAATATCTCGAAAAAAATTGCGAATGGCCGAAAAACGAAACCAGCTTAAAATTTATGGACCTCGTAAAACGCCGTTTCAACAATTAACACCGCACACATGGGAAAACTTTACATTGTACCAACTCCGGTAGGCAACCTCGAAGACATTACCCTCAGGGCAATTCGTGTGCTAAAAGAAGTTGATGCCATATTGGCAGAAGACACACGTACTTCGTCTAAACTCCTGCATCATTTTGAAATTGAGAACAAACTGCAGTCGCATCATAAATTTAACGAACATAAAAACGCAGAACACATTGCCGAACGCATCGAGGCCGGCGAAAACATTGCACTGATTTCTGATGCGGGCACCCCCGGCATATCCGATCCGGGCTTCCTGCTGGCCCGGACCTGCATTGAAAATGGAATTGAAGTAGAAACACTTCCCGGTGCAACAGCTTTTATACCGGCGTTAATTAATTCCGGCTTACCCTGCGATAAATTCTGTTTCGAAGGTTTCCTGCCCCAAAAAAAAGGACGGCAAAAAAGGCTGAAAGAACTGGCCACCGAAAAACGCACATTGGTTTTTTACGAATCGCCCTACAGGCTTATTAAGGCCCTTGAACAATTTTGCGAATTTTTTGATCCGGGGCGTAAAGTGAGTGTGAGCCGTGAAATATCAAAAATTCATGAAGAAAATGTCAGGGGTACAGCATCTGAAGTTCTTGAATACTTTAAACAGAAAACCGTAAAAGGCGAAATCGTTATCGTTGTTGACGGGCATAAGGAAAAATAACCTATTTATCAGTTCTCATCAGCACATCGTTTCTGAAAAATGCTTTATTTTGCAACAAACATTTTTAAATATGCCTAAATACCGACATCTTTTTTTCGACCTCGACAATACCTTGTACGATTTTGAAGCCAACTCGTTTTTGGCAATGAAAAATGCCTTCGAAAAACTCGGATTATTATCCCGTATCACCTCTTTCGATAATTATTTCAGAACGTACATTAAAGTTAATGATGCACTTTGGGCCGAATATCGTGAAAAAAAAATCTCAAAAGACTATCTTCGGGGCAAGCGACACCAGGACGCGCTGGCAGAATTCAACATTAGCCCGGAAACGGGTTTTACCGAAATTGATGACACCTACCTGGAAATGATGACCCACCAAACCGAATTGTTTCCCCATACGCTTGAAATTTTGGGTGCATTGAAGAAAAAAGGTTACTATCTTCACATCATCACCAATGGTTTTAAGGAAGTTCAACATAAAAAGCTAGCGAAGACCAAACTGGCCGATTATGTAAATGACGTCTACATTTCAGAAGAAATAAAATCGCCCAAACCATCGCGCGAAATATTCGAGCACGCCATAAAAAGCAGTAATGCAAGGAAAACGGAGAGCATAATGATTGGCGATTCATGGGAAAGCGACATTATTGGTGCCAAAAATTTTGGCATCGACCAGGTTTTTTTTCGCATCAACGACAATCCTGTTGAATACGGGAAACATGGTGCCCCAACCCATACCATATATAAACTATCAGAATTATTAGAAATATTTTAAACAAAATAAAAAATGAAAAAATTAATCCGTTTTATAGTTATTGTACTGATAGCCGCGGGCTTACTTGCCTTTTTTAAACCAAGCGAAGAAAATTTTGAAAGCTGGTTAAAAAACAACTCATC
The DNA here is from genome assembly GCA_018399395.1 of Prolixibacteraceae bacterium. GTDB lineage: Bacteria > Bacteroidota > Bacteroidia > Bacteroidales > Prolixibacteraceae > Roseimarinus. Next base: position 3,761 of record JAGYOI010000016.1, on the reverse strand, counting down.
GAAAAAACGTGAAAACGCGAAGGGAGATAATCAGGTTGAAAAATTAGTTGACAAAGGGCTCACCACTGCCACCCAGCTTCAGGTACTGGCAACTTACCAGTACGCCAACCACCACGTTTTAGCCATAGTTGATGCCAATGCCAATGGCGAAAAATTAACCTATGTTGGTATTGCCGGAACCTGGGTGAAACTGCCATAGAAGCCTGATTTAAGAGACTATTTGTTTTTTTTTAACAGTAAACATACAATTACGAAACAACAAAATATTACCAAAAATGTTATATCGGCATACATTTTAATAAAATCGTTTGCTGATTATAATATTAACTGGTAAATGATTAGTTTTGTGTTTTTTATTTATCTAATAACTTAAATATTAACATATGAAATTTATATATGCACTAGTACTGTTGTTTACAGCTACTACACTTTTGGCTCAACCCAAAATTGATTTTAACGAACCCACCCACGATTATGGCAACATTCAAGAAGAAGATGGTATGGCCAAAACGGTTTTTAAGTTTACCAATACTGGCGACCAACCACTGATTGTTAACAATGTACGTGCCAGTTGTGGTTGCACCACACCTCAATGGACCAAAGAACCAGTACTTCCGGGTAAAGATGGAACTATTGAAGTTGCCTACAATCCCAAAAACAGACCGGGGCCGTTTTCAAAATCGGTTAATGTTTATTCCAATACACAACCATCAGTAACCGTATTAAGAATAAAAGGAACGGTAAAGCCAAGGAAGAAATCACTTGAAGAAATGTTTCCCCGTGAAATGGGTCCGGTACGATGGAAGACAAACTACACATCGTTTGGAAGCATGTACAACAGCGAGAAAGAAACCCGTGAACTCCCATTTGTGAACAATTCAAAAGAACCGGTTACAATGGGCATCTTCCGTTCGCCAGATCATATCGATGTGAAATTTGAACCACAAACACTCGAACCCGGAAAAGAAGGTAAAATGATTATTACCTACGATGCAAGTGCTGAAGAGCGATACGGCTATTCTTCAGATCGTGTTTACTTAACCATAAACGATGAGAAAAACAACCGTTATTCTGTTGGCATTTCGGTTACAGTTAAAGAAGATTTCAGAAACTTATCAGAAGAAGAACTGGCAAAAGCACCTGTTGCCGAGTTTGACAACAAAGTTTTTAACTTCGGAACCATCAAGCAAGGCGAGAAGGTTAGCAACAATTTCAAACTTACCAATACAGGAAAATCGGATTTACTGATTCGTAACGTTCGCGCCTCATGTGGATGTACAGCCGTAAAACATGCCAACATTATTAAGCCGGGCGAAACCACCGAAATTGGAGTCACCTTTAATTCACGCGGTAAACGAAACCGCCAGAACAAATCAATATCGGTGATTACCAACGACCCCAAAAATTCTACAACCATTCTGAGGGTTATGGGCACTGTTTCTGCCAATTAAATAATTCAAGAAACAAACGAAAGGAACTGTTTACAGCTATTTGAACAGTTCCTTTTTCAATATAAAATGACAGACAAAACAGAAAAACACATCGAAAACCACGACGAATACAAAGGTTTAAAAGTAAATGCGGGCATCGATCAACCACCAATGGTAAACCCAAATGGTGTTAATAAGAATCACCTGAAGAAACGAAAAAACCTTTCGGTAGATGAATATGTTGACGGCATACTCTCGGGAAACCGTATGATACTTAGCCGGGCAGTAACCTTGGTGGAAAGCGTAAAACCCGCTCACCGCGAACTTGCCCAGGAAATAATCGTCCGTTGTCTTCCATATGCCGGAAAATCAATCAGAATAGGAATAACCGGAGTACCCGGGGCTGGAAAAAGTACATTTATTGAGGCATTAGGCAAATACATTACCAGCCAGAATGGCACACTTGCCGTGTTGGCCATCGATCCCAGCAGCGAGCGTTCTAAAGGCAGCATTCTGGGCGACAAAACCCGTATGGAAGAATTGTCGGGCGACGAAAATGCATACATCAGGCCTTCACCCTCGGCAGGTTCACTTGGCGGGGTTGCACGTAAAACACGTGAAACCGTTGTTCTGTGCGAAGCAGCCGGCTTTGATACTATTTTTATTGAAACGGTAGGGGTCGGACAAAGCGAAACGGCCGTACAATCTATGGTCGATTTTTTCCTGCTTATTCAAATTGCCGGTGCCGGCGATGAGCTACAAGGGATAAAGCGTGGCATCATGGAAATGTCGGATGGTATTGTAATTAACAAAGCCGACGGAAGTAATATTGAAAAAGCTGAACTGGCCCGTTCGCAATTCCGGAACGCACTGCACCTTTTCCCGCCTTCCCCATCGGGATGGACACCTAAAGTACTCACATGCTCTGCATTACACAACAATGGAATTAAAGAAACATGGAAAATGATTACTGAATATGTGTCATTTGTCCAAAAAAATAATTACTTTGACAGCCGTCGGAATCAACAATCGAAATATTGGATGTACGAAACCATAAACGAAACGTTGAAAAATTCGTTTTATAATCATGAAGAAATAAAAGCACAGCTTGCCAATTTTGAAAGCGATGTGTTAAATAATAAGATGAGCTCGTTTATTGCAGCCAAAAAGCTTTTAGATATTTATTACAAGAAAATCAAACAATAACAAATACACATTTAAATTACACGTAATGAGAAAATTATTATTATTTATCGCCATAGTCACCATAGCATTGGGATGTTCCGATAACAAGCAGTACACATTAAACGGTGAGGTAATACCACCCACAGGAGAAAAAATGGTATTATATGGTTTCGAGCAAGGAAACCCTTCACCCATTGACACAAGCGAGATTAAAGATGGAAAATTCACCTTTACCGGGGAAGTAACCATGCCAGAATTGGTTCTTCTTAGCATTGAGGGACAGGAAAATTATGTTGGCCAGATTTTCATCGAACCGGGTAAAATCAATACTCAAATTTATCCCGACAGTATGCTGGGAAATACGGTTACCGGTTCAGAAGCGAACGATGTTTTTCAAACTTACATGGAGGAAGTGGTTAGCTTTTCAGAGTCAGAGCAAGAACTGCAAGGACGATTCAGACAGGCACAAACGACAGGTGACCAGGAAGAAATGCAAAACATCCAGTTTGAGCACAGCACAATGCTTGAAAACCTTCAGTTATACGCTAAGAATTTTATTAAAGAGCACCGCGAAACACCCGTGGCTGCTTACGTTTACTTAATGAACTTCTTCCAAAGCGCTGATGCAGAAGAGCTCGACTCAATGCTTACCATGTTCGAACCCATCAAGGAAAGCGATTTTGTACAAGCCATTCAGGAACGTGCCGACAAACTTGGTTCGTCAGGAATTGGATCAACAGCACCTGACTTCACGCTAACAACCCCTGAAGGTGAAGAGTTTTCTCTTTCTGACTACCAGGGAAACTATGTACTGATCGACTTTTGGGCATCGTGGTGCCAGCCATGTATGGTTGAAATGCCTAACGTGATAGATCAATACAAAAAGTATAACGATCAAGGATTTGAAATTGTAGCAGTTTCACTCGACCGTAACCGTGAGGCATGGGTAAATACAATTGATGAAGAAGAAATGAACTGGGTACACGGCTGGGATTTAGCCGACCAGGAAAACCAAGGTGCAGTTGCCGATCTTTACGGTGTTACCGGAATTCCGCACACAGTATTGCTTGACAAAGAAGGTAAAATTATTGCCAAAAACCTTCGTGGAGAAGAATTAAAACAAAAAGCCTGGATAGCCATCTCTTT
>JAGYOI010000159.1 GCA_018399395.1 Prolixibacteraceae bacterium | reverse complement strand
CCGGGGGTTGAAGAATAGCCAATGCCCCCCAGCCCTGAAGTGGGCTGAACAATATCATAAATAATCTTTGTTGAACCCCCTTCAGGGTTCTGTTTGTGCAGATTGCTGTATTCATCAAAAAAATTGCCACGAATGCACGAATATTTATCTGATAGCCATTGGAATGTATTTCGTATTCAATTTGTATTGTTGGTCATGATTTGATGACTATTATATGCACCATGCCTACGGCATTCTTCTTTGTGTACGCATCCATTTCCTATGGTTGAAACCAAACCGTGTCCCGAGAATCGGGAGGCTACAATATCGGACCATGCCTAATGGCATTGCTTTCATAAGCTCGAAAAGTGGGCGGCTTGCTGCAAAAATAGCTTAAAGAAAAAAAAATCATCTTGAAATGTTGATTGTAGCATTTTCATCCTTACACTTCTTTAAAATACTCTTTAGATGCCCCACAAATAGGGCAGGTAAAGTCTTCAGGCAAATCTTCAAAAGGAGCACCGGGCGGTATGTCCATCGATGGCTCCCCTATCTCAGGGTCGTAGGTATAACCACAAATTATGCAAACATAATCCGATGGGCCTTCAGTATCCTGCTCTGAACCTTCAACATTTTCTTCAGACTTCTCTTCTTTATTTTCTGGGGCGCTTTCTTTGCTATTTTCTTCTTCAAGTTTCTCGGGCGGAATGTAAGTAGGTGCATTTTTAGGCGAACGCATTTTGTAATGCTCATGGTAATAAGCATAAGTCAGCGGTTCTTCATCGCTAAGCTTTTCAGCCGAAACCACTTCCCCTATGAATAAAATATGCGTACCACAGTCAACCTCGTTTACAACCTTGCATTCAAATGCCGCAACGCAATTTTCAGTAACAATCGGGATTTCCAGTTCGCCCATTTTATAATCGTAATGCTTAAACTTATCAGTATCGCGCCCCGATTTAAAACCAAAATCGCCTACCATGGTAACATCTAAATCCTTTTGCAACACCGATAATGAAAATTTCTTGCTCTTATGGATAAATTCAGAGGTATAATTATCTTTATTACAACTAACTGCAATAGTTTCAGGCTCAGCCGTAACCTGAAAGCCTGTATTACCGGCATATCCTACCTTCTCGCCATCGTACTCGGTAGTAATAATGTATAAGCCGTATGATAATTTCGTAAATGATGAATAATCAATCATGGTATTTCGTATTAAGTGAATTTCAATTTTGACTAAAATACGAAAAATGGTGGTTTATAATAACAATAGAGCGTTAGATTTTAGATATGAGATAATAGATTGTCCCCAAAATACGCTTACAATCGAACCATTACAGCCGATTTTATCACCAACATAACGAATGGCGCAGTGGCTGAAGAGTTGGCTGGATTTTAAAAAAAAACTAAGCACACTTCATAACTATCCCGACCCCGAAGCCAATATATTTCTAATTAGTTGTTCCGTATGGGATGCCATATTTCTTTTGTATTTCAAAAAGCCGTGAAGCATCTTTCCGGGCAATCCATTTTACATGAACAACTACAACAATTCTGTAGCTTATTAAGACTTTTTTAAACATTAATCCTTATTTTTGAAAAAACATAAGAAACGAATGATTATAATTGGAATTGCAGGCGGAACGGGTTCAGGTAAAACAACCGTTGTTAAAGAAATAACCAAACGGCTCAATAAAGAGGCGATAGCAATTATTCCCCAGGATGCTTATTACCGCGACAACGAACACTTACCTATCGAAGAGCGGCAAAAAATGAATTTTGACCATCCCGATTCAATTGAATTTGAATTGCTGATAAATCATCTCAATCAATTGAAAGAAGGACAAAGCATCGAACAACCGATTTATTCATACCTCACATGCACACGCGCCGATGATACCATTACGGTGTCGCCAAGGCATATTATTATTGTTGAAGGAATATTGTGCCTGACGAATGCTACATTGCGTAAACTAATGGATATTAAAGTTTTTGTAGATTGCGAAGCCGATTTACGCCTGTCGAGGGTAATTCAGCGCGACATTATTGAACGTGGCCGGGGCATACAACAAACACTCAACCGGTACGAACAAACCGTACGACCGATGCACCTGCAGTTTATTGAGCCCAGTAAACGATATGCCGATATCATTGTTCCGCAGGGCGGCCAAAATAAAGTGGCCATCAATATATTAACACAATTCATAGAGAAACAATTTTCTGAAAAATAAAATACCATGCTTGAAAACATTAACATCGAAACCATTCTTTTTATCGATATCGAAACAGCTCCGCTTCATGCATCGTACGACGAGCTATCAGAAAAAATGCAAAAGCTGTGGGACAAAAAAGCAACATATTTTTTAAACGAAGGCCAAAGCCCGTCCGAAGTGTACGAAAGGGCCGGTATTTATTCAGAATTCGGTAAAATTATATGTATTTCGGTTGGAACCATGTACCAAAAACAAGGCGAATGGAAATGCCGTGTAAAATCGTATGCCGGGCACAACGAAAAAGACCTGTTGTACGGTTTTGCAAACATGCTTGAGAATTATGCACGCCGCGGTGCTGTTAAGCTTTGTGCCCATAACGGTCAGGAATTTGATTACCCTTACATTGCCCGCCGTTGCTTAATAAACGGCATAAAATTGCCCAAAATACTCGATATTGCAGGGGCAAAACCGTGGGAGGTAAAAGATGTTTTGCTCGACACGCTACAGCTATGGAAATTTGGTGATTACAAGCACTTCACCTCGCTCGATTTGCTTTGTGCCGTTTTTGAAATCCCAACGCCCAAAGATGACATTGACGGCAGCGAAGTGGCCGGGGTTTATTATAAAGAAAACGATCTGGATCGTATTATAACCTATTGTGAAAAAGACGTTTTTGCACTGGCCCAACTATTTCTAAGATACCAGGGGAAACCCATATTGCCGACCGGTGCACTCGAATCGGTATAATTTTAGCCTACAACTTGACATTTATACAAAAATTATAGTTTATTTGCAGTTTCAAATAAAACTAAAAATACCTGTATTGCAATAATGAAGAATACTTATTTCGACTTAATTGAGCAAAGCTATTACTTCCCCCAGGAAGGGTTTGACCTCCGTGATGAATACCTGACTTTTCAGGGGATATCAATGAAATATCTTATTGACAAGTACGGCACACCATTCCGCTTTATTTATCTTCCCAAAATTGGCGACCAGATAAAAAAAACGCGTAACCTTTTTAAGCGTTCCATGAAGAGGTATAATTACCGTGGAAATTATCATTATTGCTATTGTACCAAGTGCAATCACTTTCATCATGTTATTGCCGAAGCACTGAAGAACAATGTTAATTTAGAAACTTCATCATCATTCGATATCGATTTAATACGAAATTTATATACCGAAAAAAAGATCGATAAAAACCGCATTCTGGTCCACAACGGCTATAAGACCGATGAATACCTGCGAAAAATTATAGAACTTCAGGAATTTGGTTTTAATAACTCCATTATTATTCTTGACAGCACGAATGAATTACACCGTATTGAAAAACTTGCCAATGGACGAAAAATCCGGATTGGGCTGCGCATGGCTATAAATGAAGAACCTCAATCGGCATACTATACCTCACGGCTGGGAATTCGCCATGCCGAGATGCTCGATTTTTTTGAAAAAAACATTAAAGACAACCCGAATGTAGAAATGCAAATGTTGCATTTCTTTGTCGATTCAGGCATAAAAGACAGCCTGTACTACTGGGGGGAATTTCAAAAGGCATTGACATTATATGTTGAACTGAAAAAACAATGCGACACTTTAGTCGACTTTAACCTTGGCGGAGGATTCCCTATTCGTAATCATTTGGGCTTTGAATACAGCTATGAGTATATGATTGACGAAATCATAAAAAACATCAAAGAAGTTTGTGATAAAGAAGGGCTTATGGAGCCCAACATTTACACCGAATTTGGCAAATATACAGTAGGCGAAAGCGGGGCTGTTATTTTTAAAGTTCTGGAACACAAGCAACAAAACGATACCGAGAGCTGGTATATCATAAACAACAGCCTGATGAACACCATTCCCGATGCGTGGTCGATGAACGAAAAATTCATCTTGCTGCCGGTAAACAAATGGCACAACGAATATAAACGGGTAAATATTGGCGGCATTAGTTGCGATCATTCCGATTACTACAACTCTGAGGATTTCAACCAGGAAGTATTGTTACCATCGATTGAAAATAACGAAGAAGAACCACTTTACCTGGGGTTCTTTCATACCGGGGCATATCAGGACGCGATAAGCGGCTATGGCGGGATAAAGCACTGCCTTATACCCTCGCCCAAGCATGTAATAATCGACCGTGACGAAAAAGGCAACTTTATTGATTATGTATACCGCAACGAGCAATCAGCCGATGAAATGTTTAAAATATTGGGGTATAATAAAAAATAGATATGAACACGCAAATACAACTTCCCCCCAATACAAAGGCCTTAATTTTTGATATTGACGGAACATTGGCCGACACGATGCCAACGCATTACAAAGCTTTTCGCAAAGTACTGGGCAAATACGGGATTGATTTTAACGAAGACATTTTTAACTCGTTTGCCGGTGTACCCGTGGGGCCGCAAATGGTAATGCTGAAAGAAAGGTTTAACCCTGAAGACTTCGACCCGGAAACCGTTGCCCGCGAGAAAGAAGATGAGTATTACAAAAGCATCGAT
>JAGYOI010000158.1 GCA_018399395.1 Prolixibacteraceae bacterium | reverse complement strand
GTTAAGATCATCGGGACAGGCAACTAAGCTCCCAGCATTAGTCAATTAGTCAATAGTCATTGGTCATTAGTGAGCTTAATTCTTACCTTAATCTCAACCTTAACTATAAATTAAAAAGTGGCTTTAGCAAAAATCGTTCAGGTTGGTTACACCTGCTTTTTGCTAAAGCCACTTCCTGCTATACTTTTAATATTGCTTTACATCACCACCGCTCGATTCATCGATGTTGATTGTTTTAGGGCTCCCGTGAAAAACAACATCACCACCACTACTGGCATTGGCATTGATGCGTTCGCTTACCGAAATGCGTATGTCACCGGCACTTGAAGCGACAGCTTCAGCCGACTTGCATGACAGGCCTCCGGCTTTGATATCAGCACCCGAGCTTGAATTTGCACTAATATGTTCGCATTGTCCTTCTAGTTTTATATCGGCACCACTACTAGCCTGACATTTAACCGATACAGCTTCAACTTTTAAATCAGCATCAGCACCGCTGCTTGCATTAATGCCAAGGTTGTTGCTACGCAAAATATTCTCAGTTTTAATATCGGCACCCGATGATACCGATATGTTGTTCAAACCCTTGTGCGAAACATAAATATTGAGTTTTGTTGAGCGATGTATATTTCCGTCAACTCCGCACGTTAGTTCATGACCTCTAACATCTGTAATGATGTATTCCATAAGGTTTTCATCAGCTTCAACAACAACCTGCTCTTCATCCGATTGAGTGAGGTAAACATTTAACCCGGCACTGGCAGATATAGAGTTAAACCCTGAAATTTCACGATCTTCTTTAACAACATTGCCATTTCCAACATGTGAATTAACCACACAGTTTGTTGTCATAAACTGCGTTGAAACCAAGATGGCAACCAAAGCCATCAGATAAAATTTTTGTTTGATCATAGCTATTTGATTTAATTTTAGTCAAATAAGAAAGAAATACATATTTATGACGAAGATAGGCCTGAAAAGTTACTTCTGTGTTTACATATCTGTAATTAGCATAAAAAAATCGGTAAAGCCCCGTTCTTTGAAGATAAAGAAAGTCAATATTCATAAATCGGTCTCAGCCTTAATCTCAGCCTCAACCTCATCCTAAATATCTTACAATTCTTAACCAACCTTTGTCTCGGACATATTTTTACTGTTCCCCCCAATTCTCACGGTCGAGGCTTCGATATTGTATAGCCTCTGATAAATGGTGAGCCTGTATATCATCATTATTTTCAAGGTCGGCAATAGTACGGGCCACTTTTAATATGCGATCGTACGCACGGGCAGAAAGACCAAGCTTTTCCATGGCTGTTTTGAGTATTTCAGAACCGGCTTTATTAGGTTGGGCGTAGGTTCGTAATTGCTTTGAACTCATTTGGGCATTGCAGTGTACATCTTCAATTTCTTTGAAGCGTGCAGCCTGTATTTGACGCGCCGCGATTACACGTTGCCGTATTTCTTTACTGGTTTCGCCGGGTGGCTCGGTCGATAGTTTTTCAAAAGGAACGGGAACCACTTCAAGATGGATGTCGATGCGGTCGAGCAAAGGCCCTGATATCCGGTTAAGGTATTTTGTAACCATCCCGGGGACGCACACACAGGCACGCGTGGGGTGATTGTAGTAACCGCACGGGCAGGGGTTCATACTCGAAACCAGCATTACGCTGGCCGGGTACTCAACAGAGAACTTGGCCCGCGATATGCTGATCTTGCGGTCTTCGAGGGGTTGCCGCATCACTTCGAGTACGGTCCGTTTAAACTCGGGCAGCTCGTCGAGAAACAGCACCCCGTTGTGCGCCAGCGATATTTCGCCGGGCTGCGGGTAAGTGCCGCCTCCCACCAGGGCTACGTCCGAGATCGTGTGATGGGGAGAACGAAACGGCCTTCGTGTCATCAATGAGGTGTCGCTGTCTAACTGACCCGATACCGAGTGTATTTTAGTTGTTTCAAGGGCTTCGTATAAAGTGAAAGGGGGTAGAATTGAGGGAATACGTTTAGCCAGCATGGTTTTTCCTGAACCGGGTGCACCGATCATAATAATGTTGTGACCTCCGGAAGCCGCCACTTCCAAAGCTCTTTTTACATTTTCCTGGCCTTTTACATCGGCAAAGTCGATATCGGTTTGCATCACATCATCGTGAAAAACTTTGCGGGTATCAACAACCGTTTGTTCAAGGTCACCTTTATCTTCAAAAAAATCGATAACCTCACGGATGTTTTCAGCACCGTAAATTTTCAGCTTATCGACAACCGCTGCCTCCTTTGCATTTTTTTGGGGCAGTATAAAACCTTCGAACCCTTCGGAACGTGCTTTAATGGCAATGGGTAAAACACCTTTTATGGGCAACAGGCTTCCATCGAGCGACAATTCACCCATAATTAGAAACTTGCCAAGTTTTTCGGTTTTTATCTGATCCGATGCGGCCAAAATGCCGATAGCCAGTGGAAGGTCATAGGCTGAGCCTTCTTTGCGGATGTCGGCTGGTGCCATGTTAATAATGACCTTGTAACCAGGTAACTTATAGCCCGATTCGCGCAAGGCTGAGTCGATGCGCTGTTGGCTTTCGCGTACAGCATTATCGGGGAGCCCTACGATATGGTATTTTATTCCCCGGCTAACCGTAACTTCAATGGTTATGGTTATTGCATCAATTCCCTGTACGGCACTTCCAAAAGTTTTTACTAACATTTTTGGCGTTTTGAATTGAAAAATACAAATTCAAAAAATGAAGCTACCGCCTATTGATGAATACTTTCTATTTTCTTAATGAAGGGCACTTTTGAAGCGATGAAGTGAATTTTTAGATCTAAGAAAAAGGAACCCGCTTGTGCGAATTCCTTTTTCTTGATATTGTTCTTGCAAGGAAATTATTTTTTCTTTTCCCACAGTTCTTCCATGTCTTCGAGGGTGCGTCCTTTGGTTTCGGGCACCATTTTCCATACAAAGATTAATGAAAGTACACTCATCACACCGTAGAAACCATAAGTAAAAGCTCCGCTTAATTCCATCATGGCCGGGTAGGTTGATGATATGAGGTAGTTGGCAGTCCACTGTGCTGCAACAGCAATAGCTACTGCTTTGCCACGTATTTTATTTGGGAATATCTCTGAGATTAATACCCAGGTAATTGGTCCCCATGACATCATGAATGAGGCCGTATAAATAATGATAAATACCAGTGTGCTGATTCCGATAATTTCGAAATATGCCAGCCCTGAAATGGCAAACATACCAATGGCCATACCTGTTGAGCCAATAATAAGCAATGGTTTGCGACCCCATTTATCAACCGTGAAGATGGCAATTACGGTGAAGATTACATTCACAAGGCCCATGATAACAGTTTGCATCATCGAGGCATCTTTGGCTGCACCCATGCTTTCAAAAATACGCGGTGCATAGTAAAGTGCCACGTTGATACCAACAAATTGCTGGAATACTGATAAAAGGATACCGATAATGATAACAACTTTACCGAATGAAAAGAGTTTGCCTGATGAGTGGTGTGCTAAACTGGCTTTAATTTCTTCCATTACGAGTTTTGCACGTTCAACCCCGTTAATCCGGGTCAATACTTTCATGGCCTCGTCTTTTTTACCAGTTAAAGCTAAATAACGAGGTGTTTCAGGCACGAAGAAGAGCAACAAACCGAAAATCCCTGCCGGGATGGCTTCTGATAAGAACATGCGACGCCAGCCTACGGTGTTGATCCACTCTAAAGTCTGTCCGTTGGAAATGCCCCAGTTTACAAAATAAACAACCAACATTCCAAAAATAATGGCAAACTGGTTTAACGATACCAGTTGTCCGCGAATGTTCGAGGGTGCAATCTCCCCAATATACATCGGTGTAACAGCTGAGGCCAGACCTACGCCAATACCACCGATAATACGGTAAAAGTTAAACATTAACAATAAACCGATGGTTGGGTTTCCCCTTTCGAAGAAAAATGTCTCGGGAAATCCTGATCCAAGTGCTGAAATGAAAAAGAGACCGGCAGCGAGCATTAAAGCTCTTTTTCGGCCCAATTTTGTTGCAATTAATCCGGATAGTGCACCACCGATGATACAACCAATCAATGCACTTGATGTTGTTATTCCATGGATAAGTGTGCTTAAGCCTTGACTGTGGATCAGGTATTCCTGAACTGATTTTTCAGCACCGGAAATTACTGCTGTGTCATAACCAAAAAGAAGCCCGCCAATGGTTGCGACAATGGTTATGAGCAATACATAAACTTTACTATTTTTCATAAGCTAATGGTTTAAATATAATAATTTATTAGCTGTTCATATAATTCTTGCTTGCCACTTATTTGTTTTGGTTCACCTACTCTTTTGGCTACTTCGTACAATTGTTCAAGTGTCATTTTACCTGAGTCGAATGCTGCACCGTCACCGCTATTGAATGAGGCGTAACGCTCGTCGCGCAATTTAAGGTAATCTGAATCTTTCAATACTTTGTCGGCAATAATTAAGGCACGTGCAAATACATCCATGCCACCAATATGTGCTATAAATCTATCTTCAAGATCGGTTGAATTACGGCGCATTTTAGCATCGAAGTTGATACCACCGTGCTCGAAACCACCTGCAGGAAGAATTTCCATCATTGCTTCTGTAACTTCGTAAATGTTGGTTGGGAATTCGTCTGTGTCCCATCCGTTTTGGTAGTCACCTTTGTTGGCGTCGATTGAGCCCAGTTTGCCGGCAT
>JAGYOI010000157.1 GCA_018399395.1 Prolixibacteraceae bacterium | reverse complement strand
AATTTCAGTTCATCTACATATTCTTTCATTGCCCGGGCATATTCTTTTTTAACATCCTGCGGCTTCAACTTTATTTGCTCGCCAGTTTCAAGGTCAACAAAGCGGTGCGGCCGGTTAGAGTATATCAGTTCTTCTTCGTGTTCCTTGTCGGTAACATGAAACAGTACCACTTCGTGTTTGTTGTAACGTAAATGTTGTAGTGCATGGTAAATATCGTCGGGGTCGCTCGATTCAATCATATCGGAGAAAATAACGACCATCGAACGTTTGTGGATGTTTTCGGCTATTTGATGCAGGACTTCAACGGCGTTGGTGCCTTTCTTCAGTTCAGCTTTTTCAGGTTTTAACAGCTTGGAAAGTTCACTGTACAACAGGTCGAGGTGAACCGATGATAAACGGGCATCAGCATGAAAATCCACTTTGTCTGAGAAAAGTGTTAGTCCCGATGCATCGCGCTGGCGACGTATCATATAAATAATGGCGGCCGTGCAGTAAACCGAAAAAGACAACTTGTTCATTTGTTGCTTCTGGCCCTTCTTAAAAGGAAAAAGCATTGATGAAGAAGTGTCGATCACAAACTGGCAGCGCAAGTTGGTTTCTTCTTCGAATTGTTTTACGTACAACCGTTCAGAACGTCCGTAAAGTTTCCAGTCAATATTCCGGGTCGATTCGCCTTCGTTATACTGCCGGTGCTCCGAAAACTCAACCGAAAAACCATGGAAAGGGCTTCGGTGCAGGCCGGTTATAAAACCTTCAACAACTTCCTTGGCAATGAGCTCAAGGTTGTCAAAATCCTGAAATTCTTCCAGGTTATGTAGATTTGTAATATAGTCCATTGCTTCAAATGTAATATTAAATTTTGAAGTGTTATTTGTTACTGCAAAATTATTCAGGCTCTTTTTCTTCTCCGAACCATACAACTGCATAGTTCTCACGAATGGCTGTTCCCATTGCTTTCCACTCAATGTTTGCCCATTTGCCCTGGTTAGATATCATGTTGTTGTGAACATTTGAATTTTTCCATAATTCCAGGGCCCTTTCAGCCGTTATGCCACTACTTTTATAAGCTACAATTTCATATCCGGCACCTTCGTAATTTGTCAGTTCTCTTGGTTTGTTCCACATACATGCAGCTTGCTCATGATCGCTTGTGTAGCAGCAGGAAGTCCAGTTGCCATTTTCAGACCAGCTATGCAGGTTGCAGGTTTCGTCTAAGGTGTAATGCTGAATAAGGTCATCGAGATGTGTTTCGGCAACAATTGTCAGGGATAAAGAATATGGGACAGGGCTTAGGTTTAGTTCTTGCCGGTAATGATTTACCAGTCCATACAAAGAGTTGTCAATTGGTTCAGCGGTTTCTTCTTTGCACCCAAAAAGAAGGAGGATCATAAGTATAACTACAAAATGCTTGTTTACCATAGCAAATATTTTTAGTAATTAAATACCCGGAATATTTATTCCTGTTATTTTTCGGTATAAATCGAGTGCATAAACATCGGTCATCCCCGACACAAAATCTATAACCGACTGAACCTGGGAGTAGCAATCGTCCGAATCGGTAAGGAATTGTTCGGGAAACAGTTTCATGAGCTTCTTGTTGTAAATACTTTCCATTGTGACGGCATTAACAAAGTGGTCGGTAATGGTGCTTATAACTTTATACCCCGCCAGTTCAATATCGATAACCGACTGATCGGAGTAAATGCGTTGAATAGAAATTTCTTTAATATTATGCATTGCCCGATCTGAAGTCTCCGGTATCTTGTCGATTAGCGATCCGGTAAACGCTCCGTTCATAATGTCATCGTAATTATTCAGGAACACCTGTACACAATCGAATATTAGTTTGTTGATAACACCGGCCCTCATGTAAGCAATTTGCTCGTTTGGGTCGGTTACTTCCTGCATCGTTTTTTCGATGCTGCGAATTACCCCGGCATCGTTGGTTTTATGGTAAAAGTTGAAGTATAGCTCACGGGTTTCGCTGTAAGAAAGTATTTTGAGCTTATGGGCATCTTCCACATCCATAATTTGGTAACAAATATCATCGGCGGCTTCCACCAGATAAACCAGCGGATGTCGAGCATATTGATTGCCAATAGTATCGAGGCGTTTCAGTCCCAGTTCTTCTGCAATTTCAGCAAATATTTCTTTTTCGCTTTGAAAAAATCCAAATTTTGGTTTTGGTGCTATGAGTGATTCGTAGGGGTATTTAACAATTGAAGCCAGCATGGTATAAGTGAGGGCAAAGCCTCCGGCGCGGCGTCCCTTGAACTGGTGGCTCAATACCCTTAATGTATTGGCGTTACCATCAAAATAAACCAAATCTTTCCATTGGGCATCGCTCATTTCCGTTTTTAATGCCCTGCCTTTTCCGGTCTCAAAATAGGCTTTAATGGCATCTTCGCCCGAATGTCCGAACGGGGGGTTGCCCATATCGTGTGCCAAACAGGCAGCTGCAACTACAGCGCCAATTTCACCAAGCAAGGGGTGGTTTTCACCATGTTCTTCGAGCTTCATGCTAATAATGTTGCCTAACGAGCGCCCTACGCTTGCCACTTCAAGGCTATGTGTTAGTCGGTTATGAACAAACACGCTTCCCGGGAGCGGGAAAACCTGCGTTTTGTTTTGTAAGCGCCGAAAGGGCGACGAAAAAATAAGGCGGTCGTAATCGCGCTGAAATTGTGTGCGCGAATCAGGGGTTATTTTACCCGAAGTGGGTTTGCCCAAACGTTTTATCGAAAGTAATTGATTCCAGTCCATTCTGTGAAATTTAGGTATTACAAAGGTATAATTTTTAGTCATTGGCAATAAAAAAGAATTAGTCATTGAGCCGTTAGTCTATTTCCTGTAATGTGTAAATAATAATTGAAAATACTTAAACAAAAATTGAACAAAATGAAATGTTTATCGTTTCAATCTTAAAACAAAAATCAAAAAGAATGAGAATAAAACTTTTCACTGGAATAATGATATTGCTAATTGCCGGTGCCTGCCAGAACACGAAGGTTGCACCCAAAGAGCCAGAGCGGTTAGTATCCAATTCGGGTAAAGACGGTACAGAACTGGTTGTTTCATTTTACCGGGGTACAGAGCATAACCACCCCACTTTTGCTATCTGGGTTGAAGATCTGCAAGGAAATTATATTGAAACACTTTTTGTAACCGAATACGTGGCCACAGGTATTTATGGTTATGCCGACTTAGGGAATGAAACCTGGGATAATAAGCCCGGCGAGGCCCGGCGTCCGGCAACATTACCATATTGGTTACATAAAAAGGGCTTGATGGGCGACAACGCGAACATCCTCCCAACACCTGAATATCCGATGCCTGATGCAATTTCAGGTGCAACACCCAAAGGCGATTTTAAATTACAAACCGTTGCTACCGAAAAATTGCCTGAGAAATTCAGGGTGCTCATGGAAATAAATCAAACGTGGGACTGGAATGAATACTGGCATAATAGCCTTTTCCCAAATAATTCCGATTATAAATCATCAAGCCAGCCAGCCTTAGTATATGCAGTTACTGTTGATAAAAGCGACCCAGGCAAGGAATATTACCTGAACCCCATCGGGCATAGTCATTACGACGGTAGTACAGGCGAGTTGTTTACGGACATCACGACACTTACAACGGCAAAGAATATTGCACATAAAGTGTCGGTGAAAATTAGTGAAGAATAATAACTGAAAGAGAAGATTAACATGAAGATATTTTTAACTATTTTATTAGCAGCTTTATCATTTTTAGCCGTTGCGCAGGATGGTGTTGTTAAGGGAAAGGTGGTTGATGCTACAACCAATGAGCCCCTTCCTTTTGTTAACGTGGTGGTAATGGGTACTACCCTGGGTGCTGTAACCGACCTTGACGGCAACTTTCAACTTTTTGGGTTGAAACCCGGGTTTATTCGTTTAACAGCATCGTTTATCGGGTACGATGATGTTGTTTCAGATGAAATTGAAGTAAGTAATGCCAATGTGGCAAATATTACGATACCAATGGAGGAATCGAACCAGGAAATAGGAGAGGTTACTGTTAAAGCCAGCCCCTTCCGAAAAACAGAAGAGAGCCCGGTTTCATTACGAAGCATTAGTGTTGGCGAAATTGAAACAAACCCCGGTGCAAACCGCGACATATCAAAAGTTATTCAGTCATTCCCCGGTGTAGCTTCAACTCCTGCATTTCGTAATGATATTATTATCAGGGGCGGTGGCCCATCTGAAAGTGTGTTTTACCTTGATGGAATTGAAGTGCCCAATATTAACCATTTTGCAACACAGGGAGCCTCGGGAGGCCCGGTGGGTATTATCAATGCCGATTTTATTCGCAGCGTTAATTACTATTCCGGAGCTTTCCCCTCGAACCGTGGCGATGCACTAAGTGGTGTACTTGAGTTTAGCCAGGTTGATGGCAACAGCGAAGATTTAAAGTTTCAGACTTCGTTGGGGGCATCTGAGGTGACCGCTACACTTGATGGACCTATTGGTGAGAAAACAAACTTCATTGTATCTACCCGCCGTTCGTACCTGAAGTTTCTTTTTGGGGTGCTCGAGTTACCGTTTTTGCCAACTTTTAATGATGCACAGTTTAAGGTGAAAACACGTATCGACCAAAAAAATGAAATAATATTTACCGGAATCGGGGCAATTGACTTGTTCGATTTAAACCGTGATATTGAAAATCCAGATACGACACAGCGTTTTATTCTCAATAA
>JAGYOI010000156.1 GCA_018399395.1 Prolixibacteraceae bacterium | reverse complement strand
TTTTGATGATTACGATATCAAATTCCCGTCGCACCACGGCAATACAATCGTGTTCGAGAAAGGTGGTTACCTGTTTACTTTTAATACGCTTTCGCGCGAGGTGAAACAAGTGCCGGTAAGCATCAGCAACGACATGGTGTATGCACGCACCGAACTGAAAGATGTGTCGGGCGACATTGCCTCGGTAAGCCTGTCACCCGCTGGCGAACGCGTGCTTATTTCGGCGCACGGCGACCTCTTCTCGGTGCCCGCCGAAAAAGGAATAACATACAACCACACTCAAAGCTCAGGTGCACACGACCGCTCGGCCGATTACTCGCCAAACGGGAAATGGATGGCATGGCTAAGCGACCAGAGCGGCGAATACGAATTGTGGATACAAGCAGCCGATGGTGAAGACGAACCACGCCAACTCACTACCGGTGCCGACACATACAAGTTTGGTTTCCTTTGGAGCCCCGACAGCCGCTACATTGCATGGAACGACCAGCACTACCGCTTAATGCTCACCGAAGTGGAAAGCGGCAACACCAAAATGCTGGGCGAAAGTGAATACTCACGCCTGGGCGATTTTAGCTGGAGTCCCGACAGCCGTTGGATAACCTTTACCGATGGGATGCCTAACCAAATGGGGGTTATAAAAGTCGTGAATGTTGAAAACGGCGAAACAAACCAGATAACCGAAAACTGGTACGACTCGGGCAGTCCGGCATTCTCCGACGACGGGAAATACTTACTGTTCTCGTCGCAGCGCGACTTTAACCCAACATACAGCCGTACCGAGTGGAACCATGCATACATCAACACCGATCGTGTTTATATGGCTATGCTCAGCAAAAAAACACCTTCGCCTTTTGCACCCGAAAACAGCGATGTAAAAGCAGTTGAAGAAGAAGAAAAAGATGAGAAAGGGAAAAAAGACGAGAAAGAAAAAGATGATGACAACACCATAGAAATTGATTTCGACGGCATTGAGAAACGCATTGTTGCCTTACCAATCGATCCGGCTTACTATTCGAATATTAACCAGATTGAAGGGAAAATATACTACAACCGTTACTTCCAGGGTGGTAAAAACGGCAACGGATTGATGGTTTTCGACCTCGATAAAGAAAAAGAATCATCGGTTGGGGACTATAGCTATGCCTTATCGGCCAACAACAAAAAAATGCTGCTTGGCAAAGGCAAAAAATGGACCGTGGTTGACCTGCCATCGGGCGAGGTAAAAATTGACAAGCCCATTGACCTTTCGAATATGAAAACCACCATTGACTACCGTGCCGAGTGGCAGCAGATTTTTGACGAAGCATGGCGCCAGATGCGCGATTTCTTTTATGTTGAAAACATGCACGGCCGCGACTGGCAGGCAGTTTACGATAAATACAACCAGATGGTGCCGCACGCCATGCACCGCGACGACCTCAACTACATTATTGGTGAGATGATTGGCGAACTCAATGCCGGACACGCTTATGTGAACCCCGGCGACAAACCCAAAGCCGACCGCGTTAAAACCGGATTGCTGGGTGCACGCGTAGTGGCACACAACTCGGGGTATTTTCAAATTGAAGAGATACTTGACGGGGCACCCTGGAGCAAAAAAATGACTTCGCCACTACAAGTGCCTGGCGCCGATGTAAGCCAAGGCGATTACATTGTTGCTATTGACCGTAAAGCAACAAACACGGTTGAAAACATGTACAGTTTGCTAAACGGGAAAGCCGGGCAAACCGTGGAGCTGATGGTAAACAGCAAGCCCCAAAAAGAAGGTGCACGCAAAGTTCTTGTTGAACCCATTGACGATGAAAGCGAACTTTACTACTACCGCTGGGTGAGCGAAAACATCCGCAAGGTAAACGAAGCCACCAACGGCGAAGTGGGTTACGTGCACATCCCCGATATGGGACCAAACGGACTCAATAAATTTGTGCGCTACTTCTACCCTCAGCTCGATAAAAAAGCGTTGATCATTGACGACCGCGGAAATGGCGGCGGCAACGTATCGCCCATGATACTGGAACGCCTGGCCCGCGAGGCATACCGTGCCAACATGAGGCGCAACTCGTCGGAAGTAACACCTGTGCCACGCCAAACGCTGGTAGGGCCTAAAGTTGCCCTGGTCGATAAATATTCGGCATCCGATGGCGACCTGTTTGCACATGGTTTTAAAGCACTGGGCATTGGTACAAGCATTGGCACCCGCACCTGGGGCGGCATTGTGGGCATTAGCGGCTCACTACCCTTTGTTGACGGTACCGATATGCGTATACCCCAGTTCACATCACTAAGCATGGACGGCAACTGGATGATTGAAGGTGTGGGCGTAACTCCCGATATTATTGTTGAAAACGACCCGTGGAAAGAATTTAACGGCGAAGACGAGCAGTTGAACAAAGCCATAGAAGTGGCATTGGAAAAAATGAAAGACCGCGAGCCTCTGCCTGAAATTCCCGAACCACCTGTGAAATAAAGAATTGAACACAATAGAAAGCGATGGGAAACAGTTGAAAACAATTGTTTTCCATCGCTTTTTTTGATTTATTAACCTAACCATCTGGTTCTTTTCAACTTTGCTTAACACAACTTTCAAATAATATATCTATACTTGTTGCACAAATTCATTTGTATGGAGTTAAAAAAAGTTGAAGTCTCAGTTATTTCTGATTTACACCTGGCTACACATGCCTGCAAAGCAAAGGCAGTACTCCGATACCTTAAATCAATTGACCCCGATAAGCTTATCCTCAATGGCGACATAATCGATTCATGGCGCTTTAGCCGGTCCTATTTCCCAAAATCGCATTTAAAAGTTGTAAGGCAAATCATTAAGATGATGGAGAAAGGGGTTAAGGTTATTTACATTACCGGAAATCATGATGATTTCATGCGTAAATTTGACAAAATAAAACTTGGGAACCTCAGCATTACAAATCATTACATCTTAGAGAAAAAGGGGCACCGAACATGGATATTTCATGGCGATATATTAGATGATATTATTCACCGGGCCAAATGGCTTGCGAAATCAGGTGCTGCAATATATGGCTTGCTCACGCTAATCAATAAATTCATCAACGCGCTCTTAAAGCTGGCAGATATAAAAGAAGTCACTATTTATAAAAGCATTAAAACATTTTTAAACAAAAAAAGCAATACTTACTCCCATTTTGAAAAAGCCATTTTAAATGCCGCACACAATAAAAATTGTCAAACCGTAATATGCGGGCACACCCACTCACCGCGCGACATACAACTAACTGATCATAAAACCGATATCAGGTACATTAACTGTGGCGACTGGGTAGAGCATCTTAGTGCAGCTGAATTTTCAGATAACACATGGTCGTTGGTTTATTTTTCAGAAAAATCAGAAGATGATACAAATTCCGAGGTTGATATTCCCAATAAGAAAGATTTATACCAACAACTATACAGGGAAATCACGTTCCCGGCAATGCAGCATAATTAAATTTAAAGCTTTTACAAAACAGTCCAACCTTTCAGCCCACATGCTAAAGCGTAATTACTTTTGTCGCTTCTTTTTGAAGGGCGATTATATCAATCATGGTACCTGCCATTCCAACGCTCATTTTGTCAAGCAAATTAAAGTGGTTGAGGCAAGTCTTGCACGATAGAAGCTTAACGCCCTTCTTTTCAATATTTTTTAGTGTTTCAATAAGTGGCGAACCCTCAACGGTTAGTTTAACACCACTATTGTAAAAAACAATAAACGAAGGCAGTATTTCTTCTTGCAGAATAAGTTTCAGGTAATTGCCCATTAATGTTTGCCCCAACTCGGGCGAACCCTCGCCCATTTTGTCGGAATTGATTTGCAGCAGGTTTTTTTGTTTGTTCATGGTTTTATTCTTTGCTTACGCAAAAGTAAACATAAATGACGACTGATTATCGAACTTTTATCAAATAAAAACCCCGGGGAACCACCCCCGGGGAAAACCAAAAATCAACTAACCATGAAATAAATCTGCTACTACATCCCAGTTAATTAAATCCCAAAATGCAGAAATGTACTCAGGCCTGCGGTTTTGGTAATTCAGGTAGTAGGCATGTTCCCAAACATCGATACCCAGAATTGGTGTACCTTTAACGTCGGCAACAGGCATAAGCGGATTGTCCTGGTTGGGAGTTGAACTCACAACCAGTTTACCTTTGTCGTCTTTTACAAGCCATGCCCAGCCCGAACCAAAACGGGTAGCTGCTGCATTCGAAAACTCTTCTTTGAATTTATCCACCGAACCAAAATCACGGTCAATGGCTGTCTTCAGTTCGCCGGTGGGCCCGCCTGAACCTCTGGGTGTTAAAACTTTCCAGTAAAGGTTGTGGTTATAAAATCCACCGCCATTGTTCCTTACGCCTGCCGGTTGTTTATCAACCACTGCCAGGACTTCTTCAATGGTTTTACCTTCTAATTCGGTGCCTTTCACAGCATCGTTTAACTTATTTGTATAGGCAGCATGGTGTTTCGTGTGATGAATTTCCATGGTGCGTGCATCAATTTTAGGCTCTAGCGCGTCGTACGCGTAATCTAATTTTGGTAATTCAAAACTCATATCTTTATGTTTTTTAGTTAACAATTTAAAATAAAAGACCTTTATGTCTTATTTGTACTTATAAGACAAATTACCGGCTCATTTGTTTAGCTTTGTGGCAAAAATTTTAAAGAAGTGAATTAAGAGAACGTTAGATAAAAGACATGAGACATCAGACAAAATATTGGAA
>JAGYOI010000155.1 GCA_018399395.1 Prolixibacteraceae bacterium | reverse complement strand
ATTAATTGATGCTATTATTGAAGGGGTAAGGAGAAAAAAAGGAAAACAAATCATTGATCTTGACCTTTCAAAAATTGAAAATACAGAATGCAACCATTTTATTGTATGTCATGGTAGTTCTAACACACAAGTTGAAGCAATAGCCCATTCGGTTGAAGAAACGGTTAAAGAACTTACGGGACAAAGCACCTGGCATACCGACGGGTATAAAAATGCCCAGTGGGTTTTATTAGACTATCCCGACATAATGGTTCATATATTTCAGGAATCATGGCGATCACATTACGACATAGAATCGCTTTGGGCCGATGCCAAAATGAAAAAGTATAATTCAGAAAATTAATTTACAATGACAGATAATAACAACAAAAATCAGAATAGTAAACAGAAAAAAGACGACCCCAAAAGCAAAGGTGGATTTTCTGATAATTTCAAACCAAAATCGCCACAAGGTAAAGGCGGAAAACCAAAATTCAACATGGCATTTGTCTACATTGCCATAATGGTCATTTTGGGAATTAATTTTTTTACTACCGGGAATAGCGCTGTTGAAACAACATGGTACGAGGTAAAACGAACCATGATCCAAAATGGTGATGTTGAAAAAATTGTTGTTTTAAATAAATCACAGGCCAACATCTATCTCAAAAAAGATAGTTACCCAAAATACGAAGAAGAACTGGGCACCGGCTTCACCAGTCCTGAAGTTAACGGCCCTCATTTTTATTTTACAATCGGTTCTACCGACACTTTCAACGAGAACCTTAAAGAAGCAATAGCAGACTACAACCAGGAAGAAATACCGATAGAATACAAAGAAACCTACGATTGGAGCGGCATATTTCAAATTTTATTCCCCATTGCCCTGCTGGTATTTTTCTGGTGGTTTATATTTCGCCGTATGAGTAAAGGCGGAGGAGCTGGTCCTGGTGGCGGTATTTTTAATGTGGGGAAATCGCAAGCAAAATTGTTTGACAAGGACCAAAAAGTTACCACATCTTTTAAAGATGTAGCCGGCCTTGCCGAAGCTAAACAAGAAATTGAAGAAATTGTAAGTTTCCTTAAAAACCCCGACCGCTACACCAAACTGGGAGGTAAAATTCCGAAAGGTGCCTTACTGGTTGGCCCTCCCGGGACCGGTAAAACATTGCTTGCACGTGCAGTAGCAGGCGAAGCTCACGTACCATTCTTTTCAATGTCGGGTTCCGATTTTGTTGAAATGTTTGTTGGTGTTGGTGCTTCACGTGTGCGCGACCTGTTTAAACAAGCTAAAGAAAAATCACCCTGTATTGTATTTATCGACGAAATTGATGCCATTGGCCGTGCCAGGGGCAAAAATCCAAACATGGGGTCGAACGACGAACGTGAAAATACGCTTAACCAGTTGTTAACCGAGATGGACGGTTTCGACACCAACTCGGGCGTTATCATTCTGGCAGCAACAAACCGGGCCGATGTTCTCGACCGGGCTCTTATGCGTGCCGGACGATTCGACAGGCAAATACATGTTGAACTGCCCGACCTCAACGAACGCAAAGAGATTTTTGATGTACACCTAAAGCCCCTTACAATATCAAAAACCGTTGACATCGAGTTTCTGGCTAAACAAACACCTGGATTTTCGGGGGCTGATATTGCCAATGTTTGTAATGAATCGGCACTTATAGCCGCCCGTCGCGACCATACCGCGGTTGAAAAACAAGATTTCCTCGATGCTGTTGACAGGATCATTGGCGGACTTGAAAAGAAAAACAAAATAATTTCGGCACATGAGAAAAAAACCATTGCCTTCCACGAGGCCGGACACGCAACCGTGAGCTGGTTGCTGGAACATGCCCACCCACTGGTGAAAGTAACCATTGTGCCACGGGGCAAAGCACTTGGTGCTGCATGGTACCTGCCCGAAGAACGATCTATCACAACAAAAGAACAAATGATGGATGAAATGAGTGCTACACTTGGAGGAAGAGCAGCCGAAGAAGTAACTTTCGGAACCATATCATCAGGTGCGCAAAACGATCTCGAACGCATAACAAAACAAGCATATGCAATGGTGAGCTATTTTGGCATGAGTGAAAAAGTAGGTAATCTGAGCTTTTACGATTCATCGGGGCAGTCGGATTACAGCTTTACAAAACCATATAGCGAAAAAACTGCTGAGTTAATTGATGCTGAAATCAAAGCATTAATAGATGAAGCTTATAAAAGAGCAAAAAAAATACTGGAAGACCACAAAGAAGGGCATCACATTTTATCTCAAAGATTACTTGAAAGAGAGGTTCTGTTCACTGAAGACTTAGAAGAAATTTTCGGTAAAAGACCCGACAACCATGAAGGTAAACATTTTGGTGCCGAACAATTAACAGAAAATAAAGTTGATTAATTATTTGGCATAACATCAAAAAATAAGTTTATATTTTAAAAACCCCGGCAAACCTAAAATGTATTGCCGGGGTTTTTATAAGCCATAATCCATAAAAAATGACTACTTGTAATACAACAAGCCCAAATATTTTTTATATTGAAGAATATATTTTTAACATTTAAACGAAAAACATCATGGAAAAAGATTGGAAACAAGTATTTTTGTCCGGAGAGTTATATCAGGCAGAAATTGCAAAAGATTTATTAGAAAATAATGGCATCAATGCTGTTATCATGAACCAGAAAGATTCATCATACACTTCGTTTGGAAACATTGAGGTATTTGTAAATGAAAAGGATGAAGCAAAAGCATTAGAACTATTAAAAGAACTTAAACATTGAGAAACTTACTTATACGAACATTAACCGGAATAATATATATCATTCTAATAATTAGCTCTACACTAATCAGCAAATATACATTTGTTTCGCTTTTTGGTATTGTGCTCACTTACACTCTATTTGAATTTTACCGGCTATGTCGCAAAATCGCATACAAACCTCATATAATATCGGGCATAACCATTGCCCTTTATTTGTTTATTTCCTTCTTTTTGTACGATAATGAAATTGTATCTGAGACTATATTTTGGGGGTTAATCCCACTTTCATTAGTCATTCCAATTATCGAATTATTCCACACAAAAAAGAGATCAGTTCACAATATTGCCTTAACTTTTCTGGGAATAATTTATATTGCCCTGCCTTTTTCAATATTAAATTTCATTTCTACTCCAATTAACGACACACCTACAGCCTACATGCCCCATGTTATCATAATTCTTTTTGTCATATTGTGGGCCAACGATTCCGGGGCATACATAACCGGCAGCACACTTGGCAAGCACAAAATGTTTGCATCTGTTTCACCACAAAAAACATGGGAAGGTGCCGTTGGCGGTTTAATATTAGCTGTTGTAGCCTCAATATTTATTTTCTACTATTTTGAACCTATAGGAATATTTCATTCTGTTGCTATAGCGGTAGTTACAGTAGTTACAGGCACATTGGGCGATTTAACCGAGTCAATGATTAAACGAAGTTTCAAAGTGAAAGATTCAGGGAAATTACTACCCGGGCACGGTGGTTTACTCGACCGTTTTGACAGTATGTTGTTCGCGGCGCCCGCGTTTTATTTATACATATCAATTATTTTAAATAGTTAAAAAGATGAGGATACACAAGGAAGGCAGATTAACCCTTTTGATTATCGCGATCATCATTCTTGCCGTTACTTATGGAACAATAAAAGTAACCCGGAACGAATACATTATATATCCGGTACTTACGGCATCGATATTGCTTTACATTTTTTCGCTGTTCTTTTTCCGTTTTGTGTCGAGGCCTGTAATTAACGATGAAAACGCGGTTATTGCACCTTGCGATGGGACAATTGTGGTCATCGAACCTGCCTCCGAAACAGAATACATCAATGATGAAACTATACAGGTATCCATTTTCATGTCACCATTTGACGTACATATAAACTGGTACCCCGTTGCCGGAAAAATTCTTTATAAAACCATGCATAAAGGAAACCACCTGGCTGCATGGGCACCTAAATCATCTGAAGTAAACGAACGTTCAACCGTTGTTATCGACACACCCAAAGCCGGCCCTGTACTTGTTCGGCAAATTGCCGGAGCAATGGCACGCCGCGTTGTTTGCTATGCAAAAAAAGGCGAATATGCCGAACAAAACGAACACCTTGGATTTATAAAATTTGGATCCCGGGTAGATCTTTTTCTTCCAAAAGATGCCGATATAAAAGTAAAACTCCACCAGCGGGTAAAAGGAACACAAACAGAAATAGCACGTTTTTCATAACATGGCACAACATTACAAATGGTATGGCTTCTTCCCCAACTTTCTTACTATACTTAATTTATTAAGTGGTGTAGTAGGAATATACTTCGCACTGAATTCAAATATTAAGATCGCGGTAATCTTTATGTTTGCCGGTGCCTTTTTCGATTTCTTCGACGGTTTTGCTGCACGGTGGCTAAAAGTATCGGGAGAGCTGGGCAAACAACTCGATTCGCTGGCCGATGTTATTACATTCGGCGTTTTACCAGGTGCCTTAATGTTTTCTGTTCAAAGACACCTGATCTCAGATTTTTCTTTTGCAAACCTTGCGTCCTTATCGTGGGTATTTATCCTCTCACCCTTATGTATACCTGCACTTTCGGCTTTACGACTGGCAAAATTTAATATCGACAGCAGGCAAACCAAATCTTTTATCGGTCTACCAACTCCGGCAAATGCTTTGCTTATAGCATCAATTGCGTGGACAATAGTTTACCACCCCGGCTTCTTTCCCGGTTGGATTGCATCCCCGC
>JAGYOI010000154.1 GCA_018399395.1 Prolixibacteraceae bacterium | reverse complement strand
ATCCAAGGTTGTTAATACCTAATTTACTCGGTATATATCCTGGTGCAGTATTTTCCTTATTGAGATAGTTTCGTGTACTCAGCCTGGAGATGGTTTCGTAGGCACCGACAGCCTGATTCCCGTTTTGCCCCCAAGAAACTCTAATTTTAAGTGTATTAACTAAGTCTTTCCATTCAAAAAAATCTTCATTCGCAATATTCCACCCTAAAGCGATAGATGGAAATTCTCCCCATTTAGTATCGGCACCAAAACCAGAATATCCATCGCGACGCCATGTAAAAGTAAACAGGTAACGGCTGTCATAACTGTAATTGGTTCTTAACATCTGAGAGATTAAAGTACTTTCAGAAAAGCTGAATCCAGGATTAATATAATTGGCTTGTGAAGCACCATCCCAGCCAAGAACATCGGTTGGAAAACCACTTGCATCCAAGCTATTACCACTTCTTTTATCGTTCTCATAGCTATAAAGACCAGTAAAGCCAACTGTATGCCTACCAAATTCTCTTGAATAATTCAGCATATTATCAATAGTAGTGCTCGTGTATCTCGTTCGACTCACGTCAGCATCTCCTTGATTTTCATATCCTGAAGTGGTGTTTCTACCCTCATATCTTGCTCTATTGGTAAACCGAACCCGAGTACCTGCATTTATTTTATATGTCAACCCTTTAATATAAGGTATATCTACTTGTAAATAATTGTTACTTATAAACTGATAGGCATCATTGATATCTTCAACCAGTATCCCCTCAAGTGGATTACTGAAATAGGGATCCTCCTCCCATGGATAAAGCGTCAAATTACCATCTTCATCATAAGGCTTAGTCAATGGGTTCATCCAAAAAACATCATTAAACGAAGGGGAAACTCCGCTAAAGTCCTCATAAGAAATTGTGGTACGGGTACCAATTGAAAGCCAATCACTAATATCAGTATCTATATTAATCCGGGTTGATCCTTTCAAATAATCGTCATTTTTTGCCAGGCCTTGAACATCCAGAAAGTTCCCGGATATGTAATAATTGGTATTTTTAGTGCCACCAGAAACCGAAAGATTATGCTGATTACTCATTCCGTCTCTGAGAGCGAGATCAGGCCAGTTAACCCATTCCTGATTATCGTAGATTTCCTGTTCTGACTGCGTTATAGTACCAGGCTCCCTCTCAGTTTTAAATTTATAAAACTCTTCACCATTCATTAAATCAGGTAAATTCGCAATTTTTTGAATTGAATAATAACCATCGTAAGATATCTGGGGGGCCCCTTCTATTCCACCTTTTGTTGTTATAAGAATTACACCATTTGCTCCCCTTGAACCATAAATAGCAGCAGATGAGGCATCTTTAAGAACCTCAATAGACTGGATATCGTTTGGGTTTATATCTCTCAATTGCCCGCCATAAGGCACGCCATCAACTACCACTAAGGGAGAATTCCCGGCCTTTATCGAATTTCTTCCACGAATAAGCATTTCAGTATTACTATTACTTGATGAAGCACCTGCTGAAGTTTGAGTAATAGAAACCCCGGGAATAGCTCCCTGAAGTGCTTGTGTAACATCAGTATTCGGAACCATTTCAAGTCGTTCCTGAGATAATGAACCAACACTACCCGTAATGTCACTTTTTTTCTGGGTACCATAACCAACAACAACTACTTCATCCAAACCAATATCTGAAGCCTGCATGGTTACATCAATGCTTGTTTTACCTTCAACCGGAACTTCCTTCATTCTCATTCCAATAAATGAAAATTGGAGAACAGCATCTACCGAAACATCAGACAAGGTATATCTTCCTTCCGAGCTAGTAACTGTACCATTTTGTGTTCCCTTTTCTACTACAGTAACTCCGGGTAAGGGTTTAGAATTTTCCCCCTCTACTTTGCCACTTACCGTTATTGTTTGAGCAAAAACGCCAACACTAAGCAGCAATGCCAAAACGAGAAATGATAATCTTTGTAAATAATGTTTAAATTGTTTCATAAATGTTTAAATTTTCATAGTTAATTACAATTAAGATTGTTTTATAAAAATGTATAAATTAACACCAAGACAAATACAACAATGAGTACTGCACTGCCATATATTAAGAGCAAAAGGTTTTTTCTTTGATTCTTCATTTTGATAATTTTCTTTGAAACAAATATATATCAATGGTATATGAAATAAACCAAAAAGAGTATCAAGAACACGGGTGGGATGTTACACTTAGAACAAAACATGTATCAAGACAACGGGGCACATGTTACCATACCAGAATTACAACACTATAATAATTTGATATCCTGCCAATTAACACATCAGTATTGAGATTGGGTTGGATGAATATATTATTTGATTTTCACATACGTAAACCCAGAGCTTTTGTATGGTTTAATTACCTATGCATTAAAGTGCTTGTTTGAGTAATCAGAAGGTGTTACCCCATATTTCCCTTTAAAGCATTCACGAAAATAATCGGCATCTTCAAAACCAACCATGTTTTGAATTTCTTTTATGGTAAGCTTGTTTTGTTCTAACATTGATGCTGCCCTTTTTAAACGGATATCCCGAATAAATTCAACAGCAGTTTGGTTCGTAAGTGCTTTAATTTTCCGGTAGAAGTGAACACGGCTCATACCAACATGTTCACTTATTTTACTGACACTGATACTCGTATCACCAATATTGTTGGTAATGTATTCTACAGCCTTATTCAAAACCTTTTCATCCACCGAAGTCAGTGATATCGTACCAGGGTCGCATATTGCCTGGCGTTTAAAATATTCGTGAATATGTTTGCGCTGCCCTATCAGGTTTTTAACCCTCAATGCCAGAAATTTTGTACTAAAAGGTTTGGTCACATAATCATCGGCACCGGTTTCCAATCCTTCATACTTAAAGGTTACGGCTGTACGGGCAGTTAACAATATTACAGGAATATGGCTGGTACGGGCATCTGTTTTTATTTTCTTACACAATTCAATTCCATCCATAACCGGCATCATCACGTCGCTTATAATCAACTGTGGATCAAAATTAATTGCTTTTTCAAAAGCTTCTTCGCCGTTTTCTGCCTCAATCACCTCGTACTCATCAGCAAAAAAATCTTTTATAAAACTTCTTACTTCAGCATTGTCTTCTACAACTAATAGTCGCTCTAAAACTCCATCATTGCTTTCATGTGGCTGTAAGGCGTTATCTTCATCATCAATCAGGAATGATTCATTTTTTATGAATTCATTTTTATAAAGGCTCGAATCCTCGCTGTTTTTAAAATTTGTATTAACCTCTTCAGCAGTATAAACATCTTTATCTAACGATAGATAAACAGAGAAAACCGTTAATTTTTTTTCAGTGTCTGTATCATTGCTTTGAACAGAGATGCCACCATGGTGCAATTCAACCATACGCCTGGTCAGCTCAAGGCCTACTCCGGATCCGGTAGCACTTACAGCACTGTTATCTTTTTCAGAATAAAAACGTTTATAAATATCTTCGATATGATCACTTGAAATACCTCTCCCTTCATTTAATACACTGATCTTCAAATAATGACCGTCATTATATACTCCCGCTGCTTCTCGAGCTTCACCCCCTGCTACTTCCTCAAGTAATAGCTTTATTTTACCACCGGGCGGTGTAAATTTAAAAGCATTGGACAGCAAATTATTGATGATAATTTCAAGTTTGTTGCGATCGTACCAGAGCATTAACTCATCTTTGTGTGGCTTAAATTCAAAATCAATATTTTTTGGCTGTGATATTTCCCTGAACGCCAGACATATTTCCGAGATAAACCGAATCACATTACCCCTGGCTACTTCCAGACGTTCATGACCGGTTTCAAGTTTTCGTAAATCAAGTATTTGATTAACCAGTTGCATCAGCCTGTATCCACTTCTCTGAATCTGGATTAATTGGTTCCGAAACCGGTAAGATAAATCCGTTTTAGAGATAATATTCTCAAGAGGTGCCAAAATCAGGGTCAAAGGTGTTCGTAACTCGTGCGAAACATCGGTATAAAACTTTAGTTTAAGCTGGTGTAATTCTCTCTCTTTTTGGCTTTTAAACTGTTGCATTGATAGTTGGTTCTTCATCCTGGCCCAGCGTAGTGATAAAAGAAAGAATATAACCAGTAAAAATTGCACAACGAGGACATAGATAATAAACGCCCACCATGTTTTCCACCAGGGAGGTAAAACAGTAATGGTAAGTGAACGGGATGTAACGCCCCGGTACTCCGGGTCAGTTGAGACCTGCAACTCCAGCTCATAAGTACCTGATGGAAAGTAATTAAAATTAATAACTTCCTGATTTCCCAATTCAATCCAGTTGTTATACAGATCATCAATTTTATATCGGTAAATATTTTTATCCGGGTTAATAAAGTTAATTCCTGCAAATGAAATTGAGAAATTACGTTGATTGTATTTCAGTTTCAGGTGTTCGGTATCGTTCAACCTAAACTTTAATGGTGTATCATCGTTTTGTATATTTTTCACATCGTTATCTACGCGTAATTCTTCAAAAATAACACGGGGCTGAAAATCATTTTCTTTTATATCGTTATGTTTGAAAACATTCAATCCATTTATGCCTCCAAATATTAATTCACCTGATTCGGTAGAAATAGCACAACCTGAGGAAAACTGTAAGGCCTGAAGCCCTTGTACATTTGAAAATTCATATGATTTAATTTCATAAGTACCACCGGGGTCAATATCATTAATTAGTTCTATTCTCGACAGTCCTTTGTTTGTTGCAATCCAGTAGTTATTTTTTTTTCC
>JAGYOI010000153.1 GCA_018399395.1 Prolixibacteraceae bacterium | reverse complement strand
GCAGGCGTGCAAATCCTTCTGCAGCAGCAATGTTGTATATACTCTTTTCTGACATAGTATATCCAAGTCCATCCAGGGCAACCTTGATATCAGGCACTGAATAATACTTCTTGCGCATTTCAATGATTACCGCTTTTGCCTTGTTGGTTTCCGGGGATACTTTACGGCCAGGAGTGTGCTTGATAAAGAAAATGCTGTCTTTGGGATCCATGATAATCTTTCTTCGGAATGTGGTCACCAGGGAAGTGAAAGCCCGATATGTATAGCCGAAACGCTCGGCTACTTCCTGGGCCGGAGCCTGGTCAAGATAGTACATCCGCAGTGCTTCGTACTGTTTGTGGGCCACAGATTTAGGCATTTCGAAAAACAATTTTAGTTCCATAATACGGTCTATTATTACTGTGATAAAGATAATATTATATTACAAAATAATAATAGCCAAATGATATATTTTTATTAACAATCTGAATAAAAGTTGTTTATAAGATTTAGTATTGATCAATGTAACGATAAAAAGAATGTTAATAACTCACTAATAAAATTAATATACCGTATTAGAAAAATCAGATAATGAAGTTTATCTAATGCATATCCTTCAATATCAATGAATAACATCAATAATTTTAAAAGAAAAAAAGAATGCAATACGGTTAATTAATGACGTGAAAATCTGTGATAAACAGAACGGTGGGCTTCATCAATAATTATTAAATCGAAATGCCCTACCCCGTAAAACCGGTTATCATCTGTTTTTACACTGTCAATTTTATTCATTATGGTCGGATAGGTTGAAAATACCAACCTTGTTGCACTGTCTTCTTTTTCTTTGGTCAGGTCTATGGCTGTGAGGTTCGGAACATGTTCCTTGAAAGTATTTTTAGCCTGAGTTACCAGGGCATTTCTATCAGCAAGAAACAATATGCGTTTTACCCAGTTGCATTTGGTAAGCATATCGACAATGGCAGCTGACACCCTTGTTTTTCCACTGCCCGTAGCCATTACTAATAAGGCTTTTCTGTTTAATCCTTTTAGTTGTGTAGAACTACCGGTAACAAAAGTTTCAGCTACGCGCTGAATTCCTTCCAATTGATAAGGGCGACCTGCAATAGTGGTATTAACTTTAAAGTTCCGAATATCTTTTCTGCTTTTTCGCCGGTCGATTAATAACTGAAGTTCATCTTTTGAATAGAAATGTGAAACTTCACGTTCTGGGTAAAAAGTATCATCCCAAATGTAGGAATCAAATCCGTTGGTATAGAAAATAATGGGGCGCTGACCTTTCATTTTTTCAAGACAATCAGCGTATAATTCTGCCTGGTGTTTTCCTTTCCGGGCATCAGCCATTGTTCGTTTGGCTTCAATAACAGCTAAGGGCTTACCGTTGTCTCCCCACAAAACATAATCGGCATAACCAATACCTGTTGGATTGGTTGATACCGGTATTCCTTTCAGTTCAAACTCTTTTTCGTGACCCTCTTGTAAGTTATTCCAACCCGCTTCCTTTAAAAGCAAGTCAATATAGGTTTTACGGGTGATTTCCTCTGATATTAATTCAGGTACGGCCGCGCTTAATTCAATTGATTTTGTTCGTTCTTGTTTTCTTTGGTTTACTTCCTGCTTTTGTTTTTCAATCTGAAGCCGAAGCAGGTCATTTTCTTTTGCTTTTTCCTCCCGTAGCTTTCTTTCCTCATTGAGTTGTCCGGTAGTTGCATTTAAGGATTCCGTAATTTTTTCCAACTCTTTTTTGGATTTATCCTGCTCTTTGCCGGTGGGAATTAACTGCTCGTTAAAAAGTGGAATTGTTGGATCTGTTTCGCTATACCCTTTACTTAAAAATGAAACAAACCGAAACAATGCTTTTAAGGATAATAAAGCTTCAAATTGTTTCACATTTTTACCGTGTGCCCCGTTGTTGCCAGTTGCGAATTAAATTCAATTCGTTAAACATGCGGGCGTTAATAATATCTCTAAAGCATTGTTCGTGTATCAACGATGAAATTCTATCATCGGGTGGCATTTCCAAATCATCATCATTGTCGTATAACCAATGCACTGTTTTTTCCATCGCCGTTCTGCATAATACAGCACAATACTTTGGAGCTATTACAGCATACTTTTCAGCGCTTCAACAGCATCTTTCCGGATTTCAGGAAACTCATTCTGCAGGAAGTTAAAGTTTGACATTGGTTATCAATAGGTTTTTGTTAAATTCCAAAA
Source organism: Prolixibacteraceae bacterium (assembly GCA_018399395.1). Taxonomy (GTDB): domain Bacteria; phylum Bacteroidota; class Bacteroidia; order Bacteroidales; family Prolixibacteraceae; genus Roseimarinus. Next base: position 2,570 of record JAGYOI010000153.1, on the reverse strand, counting down.
GTAATAAATCTAATTCTAAATTAAAGTTTTTTAAAGAAATTGCATATTTGTATACAATTTAGGTTAAATCTGGGTTGAACATTGTTACGAAATGTTTGTTTATTAATTTTAATTTGCTTAATTTGTAACAGAAAAAATAAATTCAATTCAATGCTAACGTATATCGGAAGAAATATTAAATTGTTAAGAGAGAAATCCGGGATTAGTCAATCGGATATAGCGGAATACTGTGGTATTCCAAGAGAGCTGTTATCGTATTATGAAACAGGAAAACGTGAAGTTTCTTTGTTACATTTAGAGAAGATTGCAGAGTTCTTAAATATTGAAATTGAAGTATTTCTTGAGGAAAATCCTAACGAAATTAAACCTGATCTTGAATTAACTTTTAGAGCCAATGAACTAACTGCTACTGATTTCAATAGTATTACTTATTTTAAAAGGATAGTAAAAAACTATCTGAAGATGAAAAATATTGAAAGCAATGGAGCAGAAGCTTAAATCTTTAGCAATAGAATTTAGGAATAGGTTTGGTTACAACAGTGCTGAACCGATTAATTTTTTAAGTCTGTTACAACGAATAGATGTTTTAACTGTTTTTAAACCCTTAGACGATGATTTTTCGGGATTATCGTATAAAGAGGATGATAACTTTTTTATGATGGTCAACTCCACTCAGTCGGTTGGCAGGCAAAACTTCACAATAGGTCACGAGTTATACCATTTGTTCTACGACACAAATTTTATACCTCATAAGTGCAAAACCGGTCAGTTTCCCAAAAGAAATCAAAATGAATTTTGGGCTGATGTATTTGCTTCACACCTGCTTTTACCAACTGATGGAATTGCCAGAATGATTCCTGTTGACGAGTTTCGTAAGGATTCTATACGGCTGGGGACTTTGCTTAAGATCGAACAAACTTATCGTTCTTCTCGTGCGGCGCTTCTCAACCAGTTGGGAAAAATGGGACTGGCAAGTAAATCTTATAAAGAACAATTTTCAACAGGGATAAAAAACGGTGCATTGCATTACGGTTATTCCATTGATTTGTATGAGCTCAGCGATGAAACAAAAGTACTGGGCGCTTATGGTAATTTAGCTAACCGACTTTTTGAGGAGGATAAAATTTCAGAAGGACATTACCGGGAGCTATTGATGGCTATTGGTGTAGATGTTAACGAAATTGATTTGAATGAAGAAGATTGACCCCCATAAGAAAATTATTCTCGATGCTGATGTAATTATCCATTTCGTTAAAGGGGGATTGATTGGAGTTCTGCCCAATATTTTACCAAATAAAATGTACGTCCCAGATATTGTCTATCAGGAATCATTATCAAGGCAATACCAAACACCAATTGATAATTTATTTAATTTTAAACTTGTTCACGAACTCGAAATAAAATCGGATTTAAAAGTATTTGCCGAATATAACCGTTTAAAAAAGTTATTTGGTAAAGGAGAAAGTGCCTGCATGGCTTACTGCCGTTATAACCACGATGTTATTGGTAGCAGCAATTTAAAAGACATAACCAACTACTGCGACGAACATGGCATTGTTTTTCTTACAACAATGGATTTTTTGGAAGCCGCTTACCATAGAGACAAGTTAACTGAGGCAGAATGTGACGAATTCATTTATAACGTTAAACTGAAAAAAAGTAAGCTGCCCTGCAATACGATTGCCAAATATATTGCGAATAAATAATTATTAGCTACAATGCTATTTTAATACCTTTAAGGTAGTAGAACAGCTAACTTACCAACTCCCCTTTAAACGCCCGCTGCAACAAACTATTAAACAAATCTTCTGCTTTTTGTAAACTGGCCTGGGCTTGTTGTTTTTGTTGTTCGATGAGTTGAATACGGGCGGCAAATTGATTTTGAAGGGTAATTGGCGGATAAATGATTGGAAATTCTTCTAAATGGTCTTTATTCAACTGACGTTTGTCAATTCCTCCCACGCAGACTCGACGAATATATTCACGATACTGATTTGTTGTCAAGATAAAGAGAACAAAATTATTATTGACTTTATCTTGTTTTAGTCTTATAAGATAAACGTGACCATTCAAGTTGGCTTTATCATCTTCACCTAAATACATTGCTGCTCTTCCAAGGCTACTATTTTCAGTATTAAATCTTCCGGTTTTTGTCATTAAAATATCTCCGTATTTGAGGCTTGATTTTAACATTTTATTATGCGTTTCTTCATCGATGAATGCAGGCACCAAAACAATTTCAGGAGGGGAATAATGCCGTTATTTATACCCGCGTATCATCGGCCGACCAGGAAGACAATACCAGTTTGGCATCACAAAAAAGATATTGTGAAATATATGCCAAAAAAAGAGGGCTAAACGTCGTAGGTTATTTTGGCGGAACATACGAATCGGCAAAAACGGACGACCGCAAAGAATTTAACCGGATGTTAACCTTTGTAAAGCGGTCGAAGAATGTCAATTATGTAGTTGTTTATTCCTATGAACGTTTTTCCCGTTCCGGTATCGCCGGAGCTTCAATCGCCGACGATTTACTTAAAAAATACGGTGTAATTACTCTTGCTATATCA
>JAGYOI010000152.1 GCA_018399395.1 Prolixibacteraceae bacterium | reverse complement strand
CGCATTAAACCGCTTTCACATTGGTTTCAACGGAGAAGCCACCAGCAGCTATACACTTGGTGAGCTTGAAATACCGGCAGAACAAATTGGCGAGTTCAAGTTTGATGTTGGCCCCGGGCTCCCGGTTTCTCCATACCTCGGCGTAGGGTTCGGCAAAACCTTAGGGGATAAACTCGTTGGATTTAACTTTGAAATTGGAACGTATTACCAGGGAGCCCCCGATGTAAGCATACATTCAACAGGCCTTACCGGCCCAACCTCAAAACCTGAACACGAACAAGCTGAGCTTTTTGAATCACAAATCAGCCAGTATTATTTATATCCCGTTATCAGGGGTAGTGTTTCTTTCAGAATTTTCACCTATCAATAGACAACACAATGATACGAAATACTAAAAATATCACGTCAATTATTCTTGTTGCACTGTTAACCCTTTCTTTTAGCAGCTGCAACGATTTATTCAACAACCCGCTAAAAGATAAAGAAACCGGTGAAGATATTACACTTATACTGGTTGACCCGAATGTTTTTGACACACGCTTGTCAATTCACATTACCGATTATGTTAGCGGGGAATATATTGACGACACCGGGATTTTATTCTCATTTAGTGGCGATGATGCCCAATATGTTGTGGATGCCGGAGGAACCCACCGGTCATTTTTGAAAACAAACAGCGGCAAAGCGGAGGTTTTCATTGACCCGAATGTTGAAATAAGCAAAGAAAACCCCATTGAACTCACCCTGTTTTCTGATGCAACCGATGAAGACTTGTTTGCCTACCCCGTTGAAGTGACCTACACCCGGGATGGTCATTACGACATCATTTTACCCATGTTTCCCTCAACAACCGAAAGCACAGAAAATGCTCCGTTTGAATTGCTTATTGACAACAACGCTGTAAACGAATACGATCCCAACTGGGATGTTATCAATAAAAATGTTCAACAAAACGGAAAAACATATCACAGCATTTACCGCGGCAACCAACCACAGGCAGCAACTGTAACAAACACAACCCCTGAGGCTTCCCTCTCGAACTGGGGCTTTGAAGGCTACCACGTTAGCACAAACGAAGAACAATTTGTATTTGATTTAACGCAGCAAGCCGTAAATATCCCTGAAAATACCCTCCAGTTTAAAGCTTTTCTTTCATCAGAAAGCACCAATTACACAGAATGCAAAAATGGTTTCAACATTAACATATCAGAAACAAACGGCTTAAACGGTACCGGTAATTTCAACTACGAAATACTGGCAGGCAACACAGTTATAAAAAAGGGTAAAATTGGCGCAATTGAAATGCCACAGACGGTTAACACAGGTGCTATTTTCTATCCTCACGATGCAAATAATTATACGCTAAACATTTATGGGGACAATCAGTACAACTTGTCGCCCGAATCACAAAACATTAACAATATATGCGAACAAACTTTCAATTTGAAAGCTACACCCAAAGAAAATCTGGAAGCATATAAAGTTGTTATCAGTTTTTATTGCAAGGACAGCCCCATTGGTATTGCCCCATCGGCTACTGGTGAATTTAATTTGAAAAACGATGAACAAAACAGCAGTACTTTTAGTTTTAACGAGGGTGTTGCAACCCTACAATTATTGCCCGATGAAATATACAGCATTAATGCATCAATTGTTGGAACGGAAATGGAATTTGATTTTCCTACAAATCAGGACAAAATCAACCAGGTAATAGAAGAAGCAGCATACAATAAAGATGAAATTGAATATATTGATTATACCTTTGAAGAAGGGGAAAACGGGATGAACACAATAAAGGTAAAAGCATATTTCCATGGCGGAAAATGTCCATTTTAACATTTTAACATTAAAAAAACTTATAAATCATCAACAAAAAGGCTGAATTATTTTCATTTTAAAAAAATATTGTCATATTTGCAGCAAATAAAACAAACGAAATGAATACAAGCATTATTATATCACTCATTAGCCTACTCGGTATTCTTATTCTAGGAAAGCTGAAATGAGAGTGGTATGCATATGCAAAACATAAAAAATTGTAAGGCCATTCTCAGATACAGAGAATGGCTTTTTTATTAATATTAATTGTTAAACAAGCCGAAATAATCGGCATAAAACGAAAAACCATGAGCGACAGGTTGTACATTTTCGACACAACATTACGCGACGGGGAACAAGTTCCCGGGTGCCAGTTAAACACAATTGAAAAAATTGAAGTAGCCAAAGCACTCGAAGAACTCGGCGTTGACGTGATCGAAGCCGGATTCCCGGTATCGAGCCCCGGCGACTTCAACTCGGTGGTCGAAATATCGAAGGCCGTTACCTGGCCTACCATTTGCGCTTTAACGCGTGCAGTTGAAAAAGATATCGATGTTGCAGCCGATGCCCTAAAACACGCAAAAAAAGGCAGGATACACACCGGCATTGGCACATCGCCATACCACATCAAATACAAACTCAACTCGAACCAGGACGAGATACTCGAACGTGCGGTTGCCGCTGTTAAATACGCGAAAAGATACGTTGAAGATGTTGAATTTTACGCCGAAGATGCAGGCCGTACCGACAATGTTTACCTGGCTAAAGTAGTTGAAGCCGTTATTAAAGCCGGTGCCACGGTAGTAAACATACCCGACACAACCGGCTACACCTTGCCACACGAGTTTGGCGAAAAAATTAAATTCCTGATGGAAAATGTGAAGGGTGTACACAATGCAGTTATTTCAACCCACTGCCATAACGACCTGGGAATGGCTACAGCCAACTCGGTAAGCGGTATCCTTAACGGTGCCCGCCAGGTTGAAGTTACCATAAACGGTATTGGCGAACGTGCCGGTAATACATCGCTGGAAGAGGTTGTAATGGCTTTTAAAAGCCGCGAAAAAGAAATGGGCATTACGACCAACATTAACACCAAGCACATTTACAAAACCAGCCGCCTGGTTTCAAGCCTCATGAACATGCCGGTGCAGCCCAACAAAGCCATTGTTGGCCGCAATGCATTTGCCCACTCTTCAGGCATCCACCAGGATGGTGTACTGAAAAACCGTGAAAATTACGAGATTATCGATCCCGCTGATGTTGGCATCAACGAATCGTCGATATTGCTGACAGCACGGAGCGGACGCGCAGCCCTGAAGCACAACCTGCAAAACCTGGGCATCGTGCTCGAAACAGAAAAGCTTGACGAAGTGTATCACGAATTTTTGAAACTGGCCGATAAGAAAAAGGACATCAAAGAAGACGACCTGTTGATGCTGGTTGGTGAGGTACGTCACGAGAACGACCGCATTAAGCTTGATTACCTGCAGGTTTTAACAGGCCAATCGCTCGAACCAATGGCCAGCGTCCGCCTGATAATTGCCGGCGAAAAATTCTCGGCCACGTCAAGCGGTAACGGCCCGGTTGATGCAGCCATTAACGCGGTTAAGCAAATCATTACCCGCCAGGTAACCGTTGAAGAATTCCTGATCCAGGCCATCACAAAAGGTAGCGACGATGTGGGTAAGGTACACATGACCATTAGCCATATCGACCGCGACTATCACGGTTTCGGGGCCCATACCGATATCATTACAGCATCGGTTGAGGCTTACCTCGATGCCATCAACAAAATTGTAGTGGTCAATCAGTAATCTAAAAAAATAAAACAAATACGATAAGTTGCCAAAAAGCCTCATTTAAAAGCTTTAGGCTCAAATTAATTTTTATGGAAGCAAAAACATTATTTGACAAAGTATGGGATGCCCACGTAGTGAAAAAAGTTGAAGGAGGCCCGAGTGTATTGTACATCGACCGCCACCTTATTCACGAGGTAACCAGCCCGGTAGCTTTTCTGGGACTCAAAAACCGCGGGCTCAAAGTTGCCCGCCCCGACCAAACAACTGCAACACCCGACCATAACGTACCAACTACAAATCAGCACCTTTCAATCGTTGATGAGCTTTCACGCAACCAGGTTGACAAGCTGAAAGCCAACTGCGATGAGCATGGCATTATGTACCATGGCCTCGGGACTGAAGGGCACGGCGTTGTTCATATTATTGGTCCTGAGCAGGGATTAACACAACCCGGCATGACCATCGTATGTGGCGACAGCCATACATCGACACACGGCGCATTTGGAGCCATTGCATTTGGCATCGGCACCAGCGAAGTTGAAATGGTTTTGGCAAGCCAATGCATCATGCAGCCCAAACCCAAAAAAATGCGCATTACCGTTAATGGCGATTTAAAACCAGGGGTTACAGCTAAAGACATTGCATTATACATCATTGCTAAATTATCAACATCAGGCGGAACAGGCCACTTTATTGAGTATGCAGGAACAGCATTTAAGCAACTTTCGATGGAAGGGCGTATGACCGTATGTAACCTTAGTATCGAAAGTGGTGCCCGTGGCGGATTAATTGCACCCGATGAAACAACTTTTGAATACGTAAAAGGCCGTAAATACGCACCAAAAGGCGAAGACTGGGATAAAGCCCTGGCTTACTGGAAAACACTAAAAACTGACGATGACGCAGTTTTTGATACAGAATATACTTTTGATGCAGCCGATATTGAGCCAATGATTACCTACGGAACCAACCCGGGGATGGGCATCAAAATATCAGAAAACATCCCGACAAGCGACGGCCTTAAAGGCAACGACAAGAAAAGCTTCCAAAAATCGCTGGAGTACATGGGATTTAAAGAAGGTGAACCAATTCTGGGAAAACCTGTTGACTATGTATTCCTCGGAAGCTGCACCAACGGACGTATTGAAGATTTCCGCACCTTTACCAATT
>JAGYOI010000151.1 GCA_018399395.1 Prolixibacteraceae bacterium | reverse complement strand
TTGCACCAGCCAAAAATGGCAGCCAGCACGCGCTTACGCCATTTGTCGGCTTCCCCGGTCATGTTATCAATCACTTGCTGCAGCTCGTCTTCGGTAAGGTCCTTGCTGCTATCCACGCCAAAGCTTTCCAGTATGTCGGGTTTTTGTTTCATCATGCCCGCGCGCGAGAGGCTGGCGTGAAAGTTGCGGATAAGCCGTTTTTTTTGTGCTGAAATATGTGTATTCATAACTCTACATTTTTAGTTTCTGCCCAGTATTGCGCGGCCCTTTCCGGCCAAATATCAAAAGGCTGCTCGCCACCGTATCGGCTTTTCGGGAAAGCCCGGTAACCTTCAACCCAAATTTTCACGTTGGCATCAAACCACACACTTTCGGCCAGTGCTCCTTTGGGTTCTTTGCCTTTTGCGTGCGAGGTAAAAATGAACAGCTTGTCGGGGAACTGCTGCAGCAGGTGTTTGTATTGCTGCACGTCCATAAAAGTGTATTGAATAGAATCGATTATTACGACCCTGGCGGCATTACGCAGTGCCAGGCGTTCAGTCAGCTGCTCCATTGGTTCCTGGTCGAGCAGGTGGATGCGGTTTTTCACGGTTTCCATTTGCACGCTTCGAAACCCTTCGCGCACCGATGCGCTGGCGCCTTCTTCGAGCGAGTTGAACAGCACCTTGCCAAAACCGGTGAGGTACCTGGCCAGTTGCAACGAAAAGCGGGTTTTCCCCTCGCCGCTCCTGCCCCATATCAGCCAGCTGCCATGTACCTCAGGATTACCGAAAGCGTTTAGGAACGCGCCGTCGAATTGCAGCACATTCATTTTCTTCCGGTAGAGGTCGGTAACCGTATAAGGCCTCGGCAGGGCGTTCTTTGCTTTCATTTTTTCTCCTGTTTTTCAATATAGAGTTGTATCGGGATGCGGCGCAGGCTCATGTTTGTTTTAGCGTGCAACCGCTGCACATCTATACAGCCGTTTGCCACTCCAATCTGTGCAATTTGTTCTTTCTGGAATTTTGCAAAATCCTGGTCGGTAAGCGGGGTGATGCGCTGGTACTTGTTGCCCAGTCTTGAAAAAATTTCTGCAAAACCAACTTTTTTGTACTTTATTTTATTGTCGATTTTTGCAGCCAACCCATCGGCGCCCATAGCATACCATCCGCAGTGTTTATCAGTTGCATTCCAAAGCGCTTTAAACTCTAAGTAAGCCGGATAACCCAGGTCACCGAACTCATCTAATATAACAAGCGGGGTTACAGAGGTATTCAGGTAAAAAGCGAGCGTTTCGAATAGCTCCCGGTAGGTGCCATTTTTAACCAACCCAAACTCTTTTATAAGGGCGCGAATAAACTCATGCTTCGATTTATTACGGCTGCAGTCTATATAAGCCACGTTTGCATTTTCACGGGCATACATCAGCGCCGTGTGCGTTTTTCCGATATCGGCCCGGTCGCACAAAATGCCGCTCATGCTGTTATTTTGTGCCAACTCCAATTGGGTCCAAATGTATTTAAAAACCTCTGTCTTTGCGGTAATCAGCTCCTTTTCGCCGGTAATCGAAACAGCATATTTGCGCCCAATATTTATCCAGTTTGCCTCACTTAGCACGCCGTCCAGGTCGGGCTTCATTTTCAATATCCGGCTCAACTGGCTGGGCGAAATGCCCATTACCCGCGCGTGCTGGGTATTCGATACGTAATTTTTACTTCGGGCCTTTACGGCGTCAATAATTTTTAGTTTTGTCGTTGTTGAAATCATAATTATATCAGTTTTAAAAGTCATTTAACGGGTCGCTGTCAAAATTGAGATCTTCGTCGTTATCGGGTTCGTTTTTCGGCACGTACACCTCCACTTTCATATCATTATCGTTTTCCGATTCGTCGTTTTCCAGAATGTGCAGTTTAGGGATGCCGTTTTTGCCGTCTTTTACTTTTTTGCGGAACTGGCTCACATACTTGGCCTGTTCGGTGTAGGCATCGCGGTCTGCGTCGGTCTGTTCTGCGCGGGCAGTGTTATATTTGCCAATTTTTACGCACTCGCACACGTAAATGTCTTTTTGGTAGAGGAAAATCCGGTCAATGTTGCCGTCGGTGTCGGGCAGGTAATAAGCATCCACCATATAGTTGTTGGGTGCCAGGCGGTCCAATACGTTGGGGCTGGGCAGTCCGTATTTTTCGTACTGCACGCTAACATACTGGCTGCGGTTGATGGTGGTTTGCGTGTGCTGGCCAATTTGCCGGGCAACTACCGAGGCATTCACCTTCATGCACTGCGGGTTCACGCAGCCAAACAGAATTTCGTTGCGGGTTTTACCCGGATAACGTTTATGGCTCTTTAGTTTTTCGTCGTTGTACTTTTCAATGGCTTTCAGGTCGTCGGCCACAGCCTGGTCAAACGGGCGGGTGCGATCTTTTACGCGGCGCCCTGTGTCGTCCCACTCCATGGTCTGTTTTGGCCGGTTGGCTTCCAGTTTCGAGTAAAAACGGCCAATGCCTTCCTGGTCTTTTTTCTCCACGCCTAGTTTTTTCAGGCGGTTGCCGGTTTCAGCCCATTTTTCCTGAGAGTTGCCGGGGTTACACCAGCGGATGAATTTAAACAGGCTGCCTTCCTTCATTACGGTGTCCTGCAGGCGGTTCATCAAAAAGGTTTCCACTTCCACTTCCATAGGCACCGGCAGATTGTTACGGTCGAGGTTGGCAAACATGTCGCGTATGCAGTCGAGCACCCACTCCACGCTGGGGCTTTCGGTATAGCTTTTGCCAATCACTGAACCGCTGGTAATATCGTAAGCATAGTAAGCTTTCACATCACTGTTGGGCAGGTCGCGGTCGTCCATGCTTATTTTGCTCAGGCTGAACTCCGGTCCCAAACGGTGGTGGTGCGGTTCGTATTTATCTTTGAAATATTTGGCATCGTTGCGCAGGCGGTCCACCAGTACCCGGTTGCTGGGCTTATTAATGTAGTTGTTTATGGTGCTTTCTGAAACTTCGATGGGTGTGCTGTCTTTTTTGCGGAAGTCAGCCGGTGTAAATATCTCACCGGTGCCCTGGTCTATAATACTTTGTTCTCCACTCAGGAAAAGCGTGTACATTTCGTGCACGGTGGCCATGTAGGGTTTGTTGGGTTGGGCATACAATGCAAGTATCAGTTTTTCGAGGTGGCTGGTTACCTTTTTGGCGTTGTGGTTGCCTGCATAATGTTTCACCAGGCTTTCGTAACCGTACTTCTGGTAATTTTCCAGCTTATCTTTCAGCCGTCGCTCGTTGGTGGGCAGGTTGTTGGGGAACTCAATATTTACAGATGGGTTTTTAACCAGTTTCAGCGCGTTGCGGTAAAATTCCGAAGTCATTGGGCGGCGTCCGTGTGCTGCCCGTGCGCGCACGTGTTGCTCCCATTCGTGTTTCAGCGTGTTTAGTATGCTGGCACCGTTGGCCCACAGCATCACGTTGTCCTGTTTGTGGGTTGGTATCTGCGAGCCGTCAGGGTACCGGTAGTTGCTGAAAAATTCATAAGCTTTCACATCAATCTGAATTTTCCGGCTGGCCGGTTGTTTGGCCACCATTTGCACAGGGTCGCCTCCCATAATGGTTTTAATTTTTGTTTTAAATTTTTGTGGAATAGAATAATAAGCAACCAGGGCCGTAGTATGCCACCGGCCGGGCCGTATAACCTGAATCTGGCCTCTGCTTTTTAGAGCGTCGTAATTCGGCCTGGTCAATACCTTATTATCTATGAGCCAATTTGCTTCCACTGCTAATATGTTGTTGAAATATTCCACTTATACTGCGACGTATATTAAAACTGCAACGAACCCATTGATGTTATCGCCGGGCCGTCGCAGTAATTCTTATGCTGATTCGAGAACACGCTCACGGGCTTCAACCAACTGCCTGAGTGCATCAATAGCATCCTTGTGGTGCTTTGCGTTTTCGCGCTCAACCAGTTGCCTGGCGTTGCTCGGCGATATGTATCTGCCCAGCTTTTTAGTCAACATCTGGCTCACCGCGTTGAAGTCTCCGTACTGTTTTTTTAGAATTATTTGCTTTTTATCCATTTTTTACCTTAATTTTGGTTAATTGTTTGACAAAGTAATACAGAAATGTTGATATTTACAAACATTTCTGAATATTTTTTATGGAAAAATTTGAAATCAATAGCAGAATTAATCAATTAATTGATTATTTGGGACTTAAACAAAATGAATTTGCTAAAGAAATCGGCGTATCAAGCAGCCGAATGAGTAATATTATCACCAATCGAAACCGTCCTGATTCAGAAATGTTACAATTAATTCTATTTAAGTTCACAAATGTTAGTGCCAATTGGCTGCTTACCGGTACCGGAAAAATAAAAATGCCATATAGAGAAGGTAAAAAAGAAAAAATTTACCTGGATGAAAAAAACAAAGAATTACTCACCGTCCTTAAATTATTACAGGAAAAAGACGAGAAAATAATAAATTTAGCAATAGAAAACGGGTCCCTTAAAGAACAGATTCGTTCATTAAAAAAACAACTTGGATACACTAATTCTAATATTGCTGCCGAATCTTAATTGATTTTTTAACTACTATTTTAATTATCAGCTGTTTAGTAAAAAAAACGGCTTTTTTTATGCTTTTTAAAACGCAATACACATATTATTTAGTAAAAAAAACAATAGTTTTATCAATACACAAATACAACACACCCTAAAAAAAACACTACATAGACCCCGTTTTTGTAAGTCCTATTGTAAGTCCTTTGCCATTTAAAACGAAATGTACATAAAGGACATACTAATTAAGTTAAATGAAAATACCGGCTAAAATACCGGCATTATGGAGGAGGTTG
>JAGYOI010000150.1 GCA_018399395.1 Prolixibacteraceae bacterium | reverse complement strand
TTCGCGGGTTGATTTGTATTGTTCTAAATCCTTTTGCCATGTGTCGCGGATCTCATCTTCGCTGAGACCATTATTAATTTGGTGATAAAGCTCTTTACTGCCTGAAAGAAGTTCTATCCAGCGTTTGCTTTTCCAGAAATTTTCGGATTCTTTAAATTGGTTATAAAAATCAATAAAATATTTCAGGGTAAATTCAGGAACTGGCTTAATTGTTCTGAGGTCAATGCCGGTACATGTTTTATTCTCGTGCAATGGATTATTACTAACGCCGGGTATGTCGCGGGGCTTGAATGTGAAGCTCCCGTTTGCTCCCGGGAATCCGATAACCTGAAATGGGAAGTCCGTGCCCCGGCCAATGCTTACATTGGTAGCTTCAAAAAAACATAACGAAGGGTATAACCGTACTGCCTGATAATTTGGCAGGTTGGGCGATGGTTTTACCGGAGGCGTGTAACGGGTTTTGTGTGAATAATGTTTAACCGGAATGATGCTCAAACTGCATTTTTGCCGGGTTTTTAGCCAGCCTTCACCGTTAATCATTTGTGCCAGTTCACCTACGGTACATCCATGAACAACAGGTATGGGGTGCAAGCCTACAAATGATTTTAAATCAGGATTTAATACAGGGCCGGCTATATAGTCGCCGTTTGGGTTTGGGCGGTCGAGTATGATAACCTGAACATTATTTTCGGCACAAGCTTCCATTAGGTAATGCATGCTGCTAATGTAGGTGTAAAAGCGGCATCCAACATCCTGCATGTCGAATACCACCACATCAACATTTTTTAAATCGTCAGACGAAGGTTTTTTCTTTTTTCCGTACAGTGAAACCACCGGCAGCCCTGTCTTTTCATCTACCGTACTGTTTATTTCTTCTCCGTTTGCAGCCTGTCCCCTGAATCCGTGTTCTACAGCAAAAACTTTTGCAATGTTAATGTTATTTGCCAGAAGAAAATCAACAAGGTGTATGCTGTCGACCATTGAAGTATGGTTGACCATCAGTGCAACTTTTTTGTTGGTTAGCAAGTTGATGTATTGGTCAGGCTGTTCGGCACCCGGAACGGGCTGAACTGGCATAATTGATGCTTTACAGCTAAAAAAAATGACGCTCAATGTAATACTCAAAAAAACTGACCTCATTAATTCCTTCATGGCTTTGCCCGTATTGGTTTTTTTATAAATTTACGTTTATTCTTTAACGTTACAAAAATTGCAAAAAAATATGCGTTTAGCACAAATAATAATAATTCTTTTCTTCTTTCTCTCGTTAAATTCTCCTGCCAAAAAACCCGACTTTTTCAATGTTGAAAAACAGTGGGTTGATTCTCTGATGGAAAATATGAGTTTAAAGGAAAAAGTAGGACAGTTGATCATGGTTACTACTTATCCATCGCAGGGTGAGGCAAATGAGCAACAGATTATATCGTACATCAAAAAGCATCATATTGGTGGTGTTTTGTTCCTCCGGAATAGCCCTTCGCAGATTATTAGCAGTGTGCAACGTTACCAATCGGCAGCCGCGGTGCCTCTTTTTATGGCCCTCGATGCCGAAAACGGATTGTCGTTCAGGCTCGATTCGGTTATCCGTTATCCGCATGCGATGGGGTTGGGTGCATTGAAAGATGATAGTTTAATATACCGTATGGGACGTGAAGTTGGCCAGCAACTTCGTACTTTAGGATTAAACCTGAATTTTGCACCAGTAGCCGATGTAAACTCAAATCCCCAAAATCCAATTATCAATTATCGTTCGTTTGGTGAGAATCCCCATCGGGTAGCTGCAAAAAGCCTGGCTTTGGCAAAGGGCATGATGGATGAACAAATTATTGTTTCGGCAAAGCATTTTCCCGGCCACGGCGATACGCAATACGATTCGCATTTAACACTCCCGGCTGTTAACCGGACTTATGCACAACTTGACACCATCGATTTTGTGCCGTTTAAAACGGTTATCGATAGTGGTATAAATGGCATTATGAGCGCACATATTAGTTTGCCGCTTGTTGATGGCTCAGGGGCCCCGGGTACTTTATCGAAAAGGGTGATGACAGATATTCTTCGCGATTCGCTGGGGTTTGAGGGGATTGTTTTTTCCGACGGGATGAATATGAGAGGGATAACCCGCGATTACAACGAAGCTGAAGCGGCCGTTAAAGCAATTCAGGCCGGGGTAGACGTGATTGAGTTTGTGCTGAACCCCGGGCTGGTGTCTAATGCTATTGTTAATGCGGTTGAAAGTGGTGAATTGTCAGCTGAAATGATTGATAAGAAGTGCCGGAAAATTTTATTGGCAAAGAAATGGGCGCAGACTGATAAACCGGTTGAGGCTGATGAATGGAAACAAGAGCTCACCAAAGGGGCGCATCAGCTAACATCGCGATATTTGTATGAAAAATCACTCACTGTTGTTGAAAACCATGATGATTTTATCCCACTGAAGCGTCTTGATACATTGCGGATTGCATCGGTGGCTGTTGGTGCAGATCATGAAACACCTTTTCAGGAAATGTTGGAAAAATATACAACTGTCGATCATTATAATTTGAAAAGCGATGTTCGTATTCCTGAACTCGAATCTTTAAAAAATATTCTCAAGAGCTATAACCTTGTTGTCGTAAGTGTACATGGCACAACGCTATCGGCACGAAAAAATTTTGGTGTGAAACCAATGCATGCTGAAGCGGTTAGTCAGATTATTAATGATAATCCTTCCATTTTAACCTTCTTTTCTAATCCTTATTCAATTGAATTATACAACGGCGTAGATAAAGCTGAAAGTGTAATTATTGCTTATGGTGAAGATGAATTGTACCAGCAATATGCAGCGCAGCTTGTTTTCGGGGCTATAGGTGCCGATGGTCAACTGCCCGTAAGTGTAGGAAAGAGATATGATGAGGGGCATGGCATAACGGTTCACCCCTCGGGGCGGTTAAAATATACCATACCCGAAGAAGTGGGGGTGCAGTCGGAGCTATTAAAATCTAAAATTGATTCGTTTGCCCGGTACGGAATTCGCGATACTATTTTCCCCGGCTGTCAGGTTTTGTTGGCCAAAAACGGAAAAGTTTTTTTTCATGAACCCTATGGTTTTTTCACTTACGATAGTGTTGTCCCCCTCAATAAAGAACATGTTTATGATTGGGCTTCGCTGACAAAAATAGTTGGGCCACTTCCGTTGCTTATGAAAGCAGTTGAAGACTCGCTGATTAATATCGATGCACCTTTTAGTAGTTATTGGCCTGATTTCAGGAATACCGATAAAGCTAATTTTACTTTTCGTGAAGTATTGGCACATCAGGCCCGGCTAAGGCCTTGGATTGCATTTTATCTCGACACTTTAATGATGGACTATCAACGCCGGAGGAGAATTTTCAGAAATCATCCTACCCCCGGTTTTTCGAAGCGAATGTCTAACTCCTGGTATGTTAATGATGGTTTTAAATATCATATATTCAGCGAGATTAAAAAAAGTGAATTGTTAAGGACAAATGATTATGCATATTCGGGGTTGGCTTTTTATATCATGCCCGATTTATTGGAAAATGTAACTGGTATTGATTACGAACAAAACCTGACGAATAATTTTTTATTGCCCCTTGGAGCGACAACGGTGATGTATAATCCATACCGTAGTTTAAGGTATTCGCAAATTGTGCCTACTGAAGTTGATCAGTATTTTCGCAAAGAATTATTACAGGGCTTTGTGCATGACGAGGGGGCGGCCATGATGGGCGGTGTATCGGGGCATGCCGGCCTTTTTGGAAATACGAACGATTTGGCTAAGATTATGCAGCTCTATTTGCAGAAAGGGTATTACGGCGACCTGAATTACCTTGATGGCTCAACCCTTGATGAATTCACCCGTGTACAATTTCCTGAAAATGAAAACAGGCGTGGCCTTGGTTTTGACAAGCCCTATATAGATAATCATGAAGAAGAATTAGACGATGCTTACCCGGCAGTGGCTGTGAGTGAGCATAGCTTTGGGCATAGTGGTTTTACGGGCACGTTTGCCTGGGCCGATCCGGAAAATGAATTGCTTTTTATTTTTATGTCGAACCGGGTTTACCCCTCACGGGAAAACACGAAGCTGTTTGGTAAAAATTTCAGGCCTGAGCTTCAGCAAGCCGTTTATGAGTGTTTAGGGTCGTTTGAATAATTGCAGTTATTAAAAAATGTTAAAAATGCGAATTTGTGATACTTCCCTTTAAATCGTAAAAGTTGTATATAAAGCTTTATGACTGAGCTTTTGAAAATAAGAACATATAGTAAATAGTGAAAAAAATCTAAAAAAGAAAAAATTCCTCTCAAAATTGCTTTCCTTTTACAAATAATCTTTTAAATTTATGGTTCTCGAATGTAAAGCAAACGTTATTTTCTAACCAATAAAATTTTATGCCATGACAAAAAAAATAACATTCAATGAACTCCGTAAAATTAAAGACAGTTTACCTGACGGTACTATGAGACAGTTAGCCGATGAATTTGGGCTTGAAGCAGAAACCGTCAGGAATTATTTTGGTGGCGCTAATTATGAAAACGGAAAATCAGTTGGAATTCATATAGAACCAGGGCCAGATGGTGGTGTTGTATTACTGGATGACACAGCAATTTTGGATCGTGCAAAAGAATTGATAACTGAGTAACAATCTAATTTTTAACGTAGTTGAAAAGAGCTGTATGATTTCAGCTCTTTTTTTGTTGTAATTTATTAGCGTTTTATTTGCCGATAAAAAAGATTGATATATATTTGCACCGCCTTTAAGACAAAGCATAAAGGGTGATTAGCTCATCCCGATTACAATCGGGAGAGTCAAAAGTTCGAATC
>JAGYOI010000015.1 GCA_018399395.1 Prolixibacteraceae bacterium | reverse complement strand
GTATACTGTTTTATACGGGTATAACTCACCGTATTGGTGAAACTCATGATGGGTCAGCTACAATGGATTGGATGGAGCAGGAGCAGGAACGTGGTATTACCATTACCTCTGCTGCTACAACAACAGAGTGGAAATATGATGATATTGAACACAAGATTAACATCATTGATACCCCGGGACACGTTGACTTTACTGTAGAGGTAGAGCGTTCTTTACGTGTGCTCGACGGAGCCGTTGCACTATTTTGTGCAGTGGGTGGTGTTGAAGCTCAATCAGAAACTGTTTGGCGTCAGGCCGAAAAATACGGTGTTCCGCGTATTGCTTTTGTGAATAAAATGGATCGTCAGGGAGCTGACTTTTTCAATGTTTATAACGATATTATTGAAAAACTGAAAGCAAACCCTGTACCCCTTCAATTGCCGATTGGTTCTGAAGAAACATTTACAGGAGTAGTTGACCTTGTTGAAATGAAGGCCATAGTTTGGTACGATGATGAACAAATGGGAACAAACTACTCGCTGGAGGAGATTCCTGAGGACATGATCGAACAAGCTAAAGAATGGCGTGAGAAGCTTGTTGAATCAGTAGCAGAACAAGATGAAGAATTAATGGAGCGCTTCTTCGAAGATCCTGATTCAATTACTCCGGAGCAAATGCTTGAGGTTATTCGCAAAGCAACTCAATCGGGTGATATCATTCCGATGATGTGTGGCTCTGCATTTAAAAATAAAGGTGTACAACGATTGCTCGATGCAATTTGTGCATACCTGCCAAGCCCATTAGATAAAGGTACTGTAACCGGCCTGGATGTTGATGACGAAGAGAAAGAGCTGCAAAGAAATCCTGATGTTGATGAACCAACTTCAGCTTTAGCGTTCAAAATTGCTACCGACCCTTATGTCGGAAGGTTAACCTTCGTTCGTGTTTATTCAGGAAAACTTGAAAGCGGTGGATCATACTTAAACCCCCGTACACGTAAAAAAGAAAGAATTTCACGCATCTACCAGATGCACTCAAATAAGCAACAGCCACGTGATGTGATTGAAGCTGGTGATATTTGTGCAGTGGTAGGTTTAAAAGATACCCGTACCGGCGACACCCTTTGCGATGTTAAAAGTCCTATCGTAATGGAATCTATGTCGTTCCCCGATCCCGTGATCGGAATCGCTGTTGAGCCTAAAACTCAAAAGGATCTCGACAAATTGGGAATGGGACTGTCAAAACTTGCCGAAGAAGATCCAACATTCCAGGTAAATACTGATCACGAAACAGGTCAAACTGTTATCCGTGGTATGGGTGAGCTTCACCTCGACATTATTATTGACCGTTTAAAACGCGAATTTAAAGTTGAATGTAACCAGGGTAAACCTCAGGTTTCATACAAAGAGGCCATAAAGGGCTCCGTTCAGCTTCGCGAAACATTCAAGAAACAAACAGGTGGTAGAGGTAAATTCGCTGATATTATTGTAAACGTAGAAGCTGCCGAAGAGGGTAAGTCTGGCCTCGAGTTTGTCAATGCGGTTAAAGGAGGTAACATACCTCGTGAATACATCCCATCGGTAGAAAAAGGATTTAAAGATGCTATGTCTAACGGTCCGTTGGCAGGATTCGAAGTACAATCATTAAAAGTAACATTACTCGACGGATCGTTCCACCCGGTCGATTCAGATCAGCTTTCATTTGAAGTTTGTGCCAAGCAAGCATTTAAAAGTGCAGCAGCAAAAGCACAGCCTACATTATTAGAGCCAATAATGAAAGCCGAAATTGTAACGCCCGAAGAGTATATGGGAGATATTATTTCAGACCTTAACCGCCGTCGTGGCCATGTTGAGGGAATGGAATCAAAAGGCGGTGCCCGTGTTATTAGGGCAATGGTACCCCTTGCAGAACAATTTGGATATGTAACCGTATTACGTACATTATCTTCAGGTAGGGCTACATCATCGATGGAATTTTCACACTATGAAGCAGTGCCGAAAAACATCGCAACTGAAGTACTTACTGAAGCTAAAGGACGTGTTGATTTACTATAATTTGATACATTATAATCATGAGTCAAAAAATCAGAATTAAGCTGAAATCTTACGATCACAACTTGGTTGACAAGTCGGCTGAAAAGATTGTGAAGACTGTAAAAACCACCGGTGCTGTGGTAAGTGGTCCAATACCACTACCCACGCACAAACGCGTTTTTACAGTATTGAGTTCCACTTTTGTGAACAAAAAAGCACGCGATCAGTATCAGCTCAGCTCATACAAGAGGTTGATCGATATTTACAGCTCAACAGCAAAAACTATCGATGCTCTTATGAAACTTGAATTACCAAGTGGAGTCGAAGTTGAAATTAAAGTTTGATCATTAAAAAGGAGTAAGAAATGCCAGGATTAATTGGAAAAAAAATCGGAATGACATCCGTATTCAGTGCCGAGGGAAAAAATGTTCCATGCACTGTGATCGAGGCTGGCCCATGCGTTGTTACTCAGGTAAAAACTGAAGAAAACGATGGTTATTCTGCAGTTCAATTAGGCTATGCTGACAAAAAAGAGAAGCATACAACAAAAGCCCAATTCGGACACTTTAAAAAAGCAGGAACAGGCCCGAAACGAAAAGTTTATGAAGTTGACCCATTTGAAGAAGAGGTTAGCTTAGGCGACACACTTACAGTTGATATGTTTAAGGAATTACCATGGGTAACCATTACCGGAACTACAAAAGGTAAAGGTTTCCAGGGCGTAGTTAAACGTTACAACTTTAAAGGTGTTAACGATGCTACACACGGACAGCACAACCGTTTACGTGCGCCAGGTTCTCTCGGTGCCTCATCCTATCCGTCAAGAGTATTCAAAGGAATGCGAATGGCCGGACGTGATGGAGGAAAAAACGTTACAATTGAAAACCTTCAGGTTTTGAAAGTAATTCCTGAAAGTAATTTGCTTGTAGTTAAGGGATCAGTTCCCGGAGCTAAAGGTTCATACTTAATTATTTGGAAGTAATGGAATTAAATGTATTAAATATCGAAGGAAAAGAAACCGGGAAAAAGGTCAACCTAAGCGATCAGATTTTCGGTGTCGAGCCTAACGACCATGCGATATATCTTGATGTTAAACAGTATTTGGAAAATCAGCGTCAAGGTACTCACAAAGCAAAAGAACGTGCCGAAATAAATGGTAGTACACGCAAAATTAAGCGACAAAAAGGAACCGGTACAGCACGTGCTGGTAGTATTAAGTCGCCTTTATTCCGTGGTGGCGGTCGTGCATTCGGCCCAAGGCCAAAAAATTATGGGTTTAAACTTAACAAGAAAGTTAAACAATTGGCCCGTAAATCGGCACTTACTTATAAAGCAAAAGACAATAGCATAATTGTTTTAGAAGATTTCAATTTTGATACCCCTAAAACAAAAGAATTCGTTTCTATTCAGAATAATCTGAAAATTAACGATAAAAAGTCTCTGTTCGTTTTATCAGAAGCAAATAAAAACCTATATTTGTCATCCAGAAATTTGAGGGGTGTAAAAGTTGTAATTGCCTCTGATTTAACAACATACGACATACTTAACGCTTCATCTGTTGTTTTGCTTGAAGGTTCGTTAGAGAAATTTGAAGGTGTGTTTAACAATTAAATAGGTAAAAATGGACATTTTATATAAACCATTGGTAACAGAAAAAATGACGGAGCAGACAGAAAAGCTGAACCGTTATGGTTTTGTTGTAAACCGCCAAGCCACTAAGAGCCAGATTAAAGCAGCAGTTAAGCAACTGTACGATGTTGATGTTGCTTCGGTAAATACCATGGTATATGGTGGAAAAACCAAATATCGTTACACAAAAAGTGGTATACAAAAAGGAAAAACAAGTTCTTACAAAAAGGCAATAGTAACCTTGGAAGAAGGACAAACAATAGATTTTTATAGCAATATTTAGTAAAATATGGCAGTACGTAAATTAAAACCTGTAACACCCGGTCAAAGGCACAAAATAATTGGAGCTTTTGATACGATTACAGAGTCAACACCTGAGAAATCATTGTTAGAGCCCATGAAAAAATCCGGTGGTCGTAACAACACCGGACGTATGACAATGAGGTATATAGGTGGGGGGCATAAGCGTAAATACCGTGTAATTGATTTCAAAAGAAACAAAGACGGTATTGAAGCTAAAGTAGAATCGATACAGTACGACCCGAACCGCAGTGCACGTATTGCACTATTGGTTTATTCGGATGGTGAAAAACGTTACATTATTTCACCTAACGGATTGAAACAAGGTCAGACTGTTATTTCTGGTGTTGATGCTGCACCGGAAATCGGAAATGCTCTTCCCTTATCCAAGATTCCTCTTGGTACCTTAGTTCATAATATTGAGCTCAAACCCGGACAGGGTGGTGTTATGGCTCGTAGCGCTGGATCTTATGCACAATTACTGTCTCGCGACGGTAAGTACGTAATTCTGAAGTTACCTTCAGGAGAATCACGCATGGTACTCACAACCTGCAAAGCAACTGTAGGTACTGTTGGAAACACTGAACACAACATCGAACGCTCGGGTAAAGCCGGTCGCTCACGTTGGTTAGGACGCCGTCCTCGTGTTCGTGGAGTAGTAATGAACCCTGTTGATCACCCAATGGGTGGTGGCGAAGGTAAGTCCTCAGGAGGGCATCCTCGTTCACGCAAGGGATTGTTAGCTAAAGGATACAAAACCCGTCATCCTAAAAAAGCTTCCAGCAAGTACATTATTGAAAAACGTAAGAAATAATTTGTAAAAGGTTAAAAGTATGAGTCGTTCATTGAAAAAAGGACCTTTTATCAGTCTGTCGCTTGAGAAAAAAATTCTCGCGATGAATGAAGCTGGTAAAAAAAGTGTGGTGAAAACCTGGTCCCGCGCATCAATGATTTCTCCTGATATGGTTGGACACACAATTGCAGTCCACAACGGTAACAAATTCATACCGGTTTATATCACAGAAAACATGGTAGGTCATAAATTGGGTGAATTTGCACCAACCCGAATATTCAGGGGACACGCAGGAAACAAACGATAATGCGTGAGTTGTTTAAAATCATTTTAAAGTAAAAACAATGGGTGCAAGAAAAAGAAATACAGCAAATCAGCGCAAAGAAGAAAAGAAACAGCAATACTTTGCCGTTTTGCGTAATTGTCCTACATCGCCTCGTAAAATGAGGTTGGTTGCAGACATGATTCGTGGAATGGAAGTAAATAAAGCGCTTGATGTACTGAAGTTTTCGTCAAAAGAAGCCTCTAGAAGGGTAGAAAAACTATTACTTTCTGCCATTGCTAACTGGCAAGCTAAAAACGAAGATGAACGTTTAGAAGATAATAATTTAATTGTTTCAAGAATATTTGTTGATTCAGGGCGGATGCTTAAAAGAATTCAACCGGCTCCACAAGGCCGTGCACACCGGATTCGTAAGCGCTCTAATCATGTTACAATTTATTTGGATAGCAAAAATCCTGTAACCGAAAACCTTTAAATAGTAATACATGGGACAGAAAACTAATCCGATTGCAAATCGCTTGGGAATCATCCGAGGATGGGATTCCAACTGGTTCGGTGGGAACGATTACGGCGATAAGCTTGTTGAAGATTATCAATTACGTAAATACCTTAACGCACGTTTATCAAAAGCAAGTGTGTCAAGGATAATTATTGAACGTACACTTAAGCTTATCACAATCACCGTTCACACATCACGCCCCGGTATTATTATTGGAAAGGGTGGACAGGAAGTCGATAAACTTAAAGAAGAGTTGAAGAAAATTACTTCGAAAGAAGTACAAATTAACATCTTTGAGATTAAACGACCCGAGTTGGACGCTCAAATAGTGGCCAACAATATTGCACGTCAAATTGAAGGTAAAATTGCTTACCGTCGTGCAACTAAGATGTCGATTGCCTCTACAATGAGGATGGGAGCCGAAGGAATCAAAATATTGTGTTCCGGGCGATTAAACGGTGCTGAAATGGCACGTTCAGAAATGTATAAAGATGGACGTACCCCACTACACACATTGCGAGCCGATATTGACTATGCATTAGCCGAAGCGCTAACAAAAACTGGTCTTATTGGTGTTAAAGTTTGGATTTGCAAAGGCGAAATATTTGGTAAACGTGACCTGTCGCCTAATGTTGGAATGAAAAACAGTAGTGGACGTGGAGCAAACCCACGCGGAGGAAATCCACGCGGCGGGGGCCGTAGAAAGAAAAAGTAAATAACCCTTAAATCGATTAAGGATGTTACAACCAAAGAAAACAAAATTCAGAAGAGTACAAAAGGGAAGAATGAAGGGGAATGCCCAACGAGGCAATCAACTTGCATTCGGATCATTCGGAATAAAGTCACTCGAAGAGTCATGGATCACTGGCCGTCAAATCGAGGCCGCTCGTGTAGCTGTTACCAGGCACATGAAACGGCAAGGACAAATCTGGATACGTATATTCCCTGATAAGCCCATCACTAAAAAACCTGCAGAGGTTCGAATGGGTAAAGGTAAGGGTGCACCCGAAGCATTTGTAGCCCCCGTTTCACCGGGGCGTATTATTATTGAAGCAGATGGTGTGCCTTTGAAAACTGCTAAAGAAGCTCTCCGCCTCGCAGCCCAAAAGCTGCCCGTAACTACAAAATTTGTATTGCGGCGCGATTATGTTGAGTCTTCGGAAAGCGAATAATTATAAACATCAGATCATTAAATATTATTACTGATGAAAAATTCGGAAATTATAGAGTTAACAACAAAAGAGATCGCCGAACGCATCGATGCGGAGAAGGATAAACTCAATCGCATGAGGTTAAACCATGCTGTATCACCTCTCGACAATCCTATTGAATTGAAAGAGGTAAAGAAAGATATTGCCAGGTTAAAAACCGAAATGCGCAAACGTCAGTTAACTGAGAACAAGTAATTATTCAATAACGATGGAAAATACAAGAAACCTCAGGAAAGAACGTATCGGTGTTGTAGTTAGCAGCAAAATGGATAAAACCATCGTTGTTGCGGAGAAGCGTAAAGAGAAACATCCTATTTACGGAAAGTTCGTAAATAAGACGTCGAAATTTTATGCACAAGACGACAAAAATGATTGCAACGAAGGCGATACTGTGAGAATTATGGAGACCCGTCCCTTAAGTAAAAATAAGGGATGGCGACTGGTAGAAATAATTGAAAGAGCTAAGTAACCATGATACAGCAAGAAACAAGATGTACTGTGGCAGACAATAGTGGAGCCAAAGAAGTGTTAGTGGTTCGTGTACTTGGAGGTACAAGAAAACGATATGCTTCGGTAGGTGATACAGTTGTTGTAACCGTAAAAAGCGCTCTGCCATCAGGTGGTATTAAAAAAGGTACCGTATCGAGGGCAGTGGTTGTGCGTACAAGTAAAGAAGTGCGTCGTACCGATGGTTCTTACATACGCTTCGACGACAACGCTGTTGTCCTGTTAAACAATGCAGGAGAAATTCGTGGAACACGTATCTTTGGCCCCGTGCCACGTGAGTTACGTGAAGGATACATGAAGATCGTTTCTCTTGCTCCTGAAGTATTATAATTGAAAATCAGAAGCAATGCAGAAAAAGTTACATATTAAAAAAGGCGATAACGTTGTGGTTGTCACTGGCAACTCAAAAGGCCAAAAAGGTAAAGTTCTCGAAGTAATTCGGGACAAAAGCCGTGCTATTGTGGAAGGAGTTAATATGGTAAAGAAACATACCAAGCCCAATTCTGCCAACCCGCAAGGTGGCATTCTTGAGCAAGAAGCTTCAGTCCACATCTCCAACCTTATGTTGGTCGATCCAAAAACCGGTGAGCCTACACGAATAGGACGCCGTGAAGATGCTAACGGAAAATTAGTTCGTTATTCTAAAAAATCAGGGGAGGAGATCAAGTAATGGAAATTTTACCTGTACTTCAAAAGAAATACAACGAAGATGTGGTGCCAGCTCTCATGAAAGAGTTCGGATACAAAAGTATCATGGAAGTACCCAGACTTCAGAAGATTGTGCTAAACCAGGGAGTTGGTGATGCTGCTGCCGATAAAAAAATTATCGAAGTAGCTACTGAAGAAATGACCAATATAGCCGGTCAAAAAGCTCTTCAAACACTATCCCGCAAGGATATTTCTAATTTTAAACTCAGGAAGAAAATGCCTATCGGTGTAAGGGTTACCATGCGCCGCAGAAGAATGTATGAATTCTTAGAACGTTTAATTGTTGTTGCATTACCACGTATCCGTGACTTTAACGGTATTGGTGGCAAACTCGACGGACGTGGAAATTATACATTAGGTATTGATGAACAAATCATATTCCCTGAGATTGTTCTTGACAAAGTAAACCGTATTTCGGGTATGAACATCACTTTTGTGACTACTGCCAAAACCGATGAAGAAGGTTTTGCTTTGTTACGTGAATTTGGTTTGCCGTTTAAAAAAGATAAAAATTAAGAGATATGGCTAAAGAATCAATGAAAGCCCGCGACAGAAAACGCGCAAAAATGGTTGAAAAATACGCAGCTAAACGGGCAGAACTTAAAGCTAAAGGTGATTATGAAGGATTGCAAAAGTTACCTAAAAATGCTTCACCGGTACGTTTACACAATCGTTGTAAATTAACCGGAAGGCCAAAAGGGTATATGAGGCAATTCGGAATAAGCCGTATCAATTTCAGAGAAATGGCAGCCTCTGGTCTGATACCAGGAGTTAAAAAAGCAAGTTGGTAAATTTAAAAAAAGTAGGAAAATGACTGATCCAATTTCAGATTATTTGACCAGATTGAGGAATGCCATACAAGCAGGACACAAAGTAGTTGATATGCCTGCTTCGAACGTTAAGAAAGAAATGACCAAAATCCTAAAGGAAAAAGGATATATCTTAAATTATAAATTCGAAGATGAGGTGAACTACCAGGGCAATATTAAAATTGCCTTGAAATACAATCCTGAAAATGGAATTGCCGCAATCAAATCACTTAAACGAATTAGTAAACCGGGTTTGCGTAAATATTGTGATTCTAACAATATACCCCGTGTACTTAATGGTTTAGGTGTAGCTATTATATCAACATCAAAAGGCGTAATCACCGACAAGGAAGCGCGTGATTTAGGCGTTGGTGGTGAAGTTTTATGTTACGTATATTAATCTAAGGAGGAATTTAACGATGTCAAGGATAGGAAAATTACCCATTGAGATACCTGCTGGCGTTACTGTAAAGTACGAAGGAAACGTGGTTACAGTTAAAGGCCAATTAGGTGAACTTTCTCAGAAGGTGGATCCTGAAATCGGTGTAGAAATCGAAGATAACCAATTGACGGTTCAACGCCCGAGCGAATCAAAAAAGCACAAATCGATGCATGGATTGTATCGTTCGTTGATCAATAACATGGTCGAAGGCGTATCGAAAGGGTACGAGATTAAACTCGAACTCGAAGGTGTTGGTTATCGTGCCGAAAACCAAGGTCAGTTGTTAGACCTTGTGCTGGGCTATTCTCACCATATATATTTACAGTTGCCTCCTGAGATTAAAGTCGATGCTCATACTGATAAGCGAAGTAACCCAACCGTGACCCTTAAAAGTCACGACAAGCAACTGCTTGGCCAGGTTGCCGCTAAAATCAGGTCCTTCCGTGCACCAGAACCATACAAAGGAAAAGGTGTGAAGTTCGAAGGTGAACAGATAAGACGTAAAGCTGGTAAGTCAGCTGCAGCAAAATAACGTTTAATTGTAAGAAATCATGGCTTTAACAAAGCAAGCAAGAAGATACAGAATCAAGAAGAGGATTCGTAAGATCGTAAACGGAACTCCTGACATACCACGCTTAAGCGTGTTCAGGAGCAATAAGCAAATTTATGCTCAAATTATCGACGATCTTTCGGGTAAAACACTGGCTAGTGCTTCTTCTTTGGATAAAGAAATTGATGCCGGAAAAGTTAACAAAACCGAACAGGCAGCAATGGTAGGTAAGCTAATTGCCGAAAAAGCAAAACAAGCAAATATCGAAAAAGTAGTATTCGACCGTAATGGTTATTTATACCACGGTAGGGTAAAATCAATTGCTGAAGCAGCCCGAAAGGGAGGCCTTAAATTCTAAAAATTATGTCAGGAAATATAAAGAAAGTTAGAACCAGCGATTTGGAATTAAAAGACCGGTTAGTAGCAATTAACCGTGTAACCAAAGTAACAAAAGGTGGACGTACCTTCAGCTTTTCTGCTATTGTTGTAGTAGGCAACGAAGACGGAATTGTTGGTTGGGGGCTTGGTAAAGCAAGCGAAGTAACAACTGCAATTGCAAAAGGCATTGAGGCTGCAAAAAAGAACCTGGTGAAAATTCCTGTAATTAATGGAACAATACCACACGAGCAATTATCAAAATTTGGTGGTGCACGTGTGTTCCTTAAACCAGCATCTCATGGTACCGGTGTTAAAGCAGGTGGTGCTATGCGTGCCGTTCTCGAGAGTGTAGGTGTACAAGATATCCTTGCTAAGTCTAAAGGATCTTCGAACCCTCACAACCTGGTAAAAGCAACATTTAACGCTTTACTTGAACTACGTGACGCATATACAGTTGCTGAGCATCGTGGAGTTTCACTTGATAAAGTATTTAAAGGATAGTTATGGCTAAAATCAAGATCACTCTGGTAAAAAGTAGCATTGGTTCTACCAAGCACCAAAAAAGTATTTTAGATGCATTAGGTTTGCACAAACTGCATGGTGTAGTAGAACACGAAGCTACCCCACAAATAGTGGGAATGGTTAACAAAATGAAACATTTGGTTAAAGTTGAAGAACTCTAATCTTATTAAAACGAAAGATAATGGATCTCAGCAAGTTGAAACCCGCAAACGGGTCTACACATAATCGTAAAAGAATAGCACGCGGCCAGGGATCTGGCCACGGCGGAACAGCTACACGCGGGCATAAAGGTCAGAAATCGAGATCGGGATATTCGAAGAAAATCGGTTTCGAAGGTGGCCAGATGCCAATTCAACGTGTTGTTCCAAAATTTGGTTTTAAAAACATTAATCGTGTTGAATACAAAGCCATTAACCTAAGGACAATTCAGGACCTTGCCGAAAAGTTTAATGTTACTGCTATCGATTTTGAATTTTTAGCAGCACATGGCATGGTTAGCAAAAATGAAAAGGTGAAAATTTTAGGTGTTGGCGAGTTAAAATCAAAACTTGACGTGAAAGCACACGCTTTCTCGAAAACAGCTAAAGAAGCAATCGAAAAATTAGAAGGTACAACCGAAATCATCTAAATCCTTAACCGGTAACTGGTGACCAAAAAATAATTAACTCATGAAGAAGTTAATCGAAACCTTAAAGAACATTTATAAAATCGAAGACCTGAGATCGAGGATTGGGATAACTTTGTTTTTTATCCTTATTTATCGGTTAGGATCATTTGTTGTGTTGCCTGGTTTAGACCCGGCACAGTTAGGAGCTTTAAAAGCCCAAACCCAGGACGGGTTATTGGGGTTGCTTGATATGTTCTCAGGCGGGGCGTTCTCAAATGCATCTGTTTTCGCATTAGGTATAATGCCTTACATCTCGGCTTCTATTGTTATTCAGTTGCTGACCATAGCTGTACCCTATTTTCAACGTCTTCAGAAAGAAGGCGAATCAGGCAGAAAACGGATGAACCAGATAACCCGTTATTTAACGGTTGTTATCCTTATATTTCAGGGACCCGCTTTTCTTACCAACCTGCACATGACCCTGGCTAATACACCTGAAGCTTTTGTATTATCAGGTCGGCTCTTCGATATCAGTTCAACAATAATCATGTTGGCCGGATCGATGTTTGTTTTGTGGTTAGGTGAGAAAATAACCGATCGTGGAATTGGTAATGGTATATCAATAATCATCATGATTGGTATCATTGCCCTTCTCCCGGGAGCTGCAGTGCAAGAATTTATTTCACGTATTGAAGAGCAAAGCGGCGGAGGCCTCGTGCTTCTGTTAGTCGAAATTGCTATAATGTTCGTGATATTCATGCTTGTAATCATGTTAGTTCAGGGAACACGAAGGATACCTGTACAATATGCAAAACGAATTGTTGGTAATAAGCAATATGGCGGTGTACGTCAGTACATCCCCCTTAAAGTAAATGCTGCAGGTGTAATGCCTATCATTTTTGCCCAGGCAATTATGTTTGTGCCCATTACACTGGCAGGGTTTGGAGGGGAATCGATGAGCGGCTTTGCTGCCGCTTTTTCAGATTATACCGGTTTTTGGTATAATTTCACGATGTTCATCATGGTAATTGCTTTTACCTATTTTTATACCGCTATTACGGTTAATCCTGTGCAGATGGCAGAAGACATGAAGAAAAACGGTGGTTTTATTCCCGGTGTAAAACCCGGAAAGAGAACTGTTGAATTTCTTGATACGGTAATGTCACGGATAACTTTACCAGGATCAATTTTCCTTGGTTTGGTAACCATATTACCTGCTTTTGCTATGCAAGTTGGGGTTAATGCATCGTTTGCCCAGTTTTTCGGGGGAACTTCCCTGCTTATTATGGTAGGGGTAATTCTCGATACGCTGCAGCAAATCGAAAGTCACTTATTGATGCGTCATTATGATGGCCTTATGAAATCAGGCCGTATAAAAGGACGTGCCAGTGGTGGTTCTGCCCTGTAAAAAGGGTTGTATTTAATGAATAGTTACAGTATTGTTTCTTATTTCTTTAATAAGTTAACAAATATTGGGCTCATTAAAATGAACAAAATATGTTAAAGCGGCTGATAGATGATGTAGCAACACATTCAGCAATACTGCATCATCTGTTTTTGGCATTTTTTGGAACAATAAATTTATACTTATATTTTAGAGGTGTGTCTGTAATATAGATTGAAAATTTATTTGTTGTCGATAAATACTGTTACTAATTCATTAAACAATGCCACAGA
>JAGYOI010000149.1 GCA_018399395.1 Prolixibacteraceae bacterium | reverse complement strand
TACTCTCCCTGATCATAGTTATCAAGAATGCCCAGGATATTCAACAAAGTTGATTTACCGGAACCCGATGATCCCATAATTGAAACAAATTCCCCCTGTTGAATTTCAAGGTCTATTCCTTTTAAAACATGCAGGCTGTTTGAACCTGTGAAATACGATTTGTGAATGTTATTAAGTGTTATCATGGCTATTTGTTAAGTATTTTCTTTGTTGAGAATTTGATTTTGCAAACGTCTTTGAATGAAATACAGATCAAAAATCCGTAATTGTGCAAATATTTCATTGAACCAATAGACGAACAGGTGATTTTTATCGGTAACTGACTGTTTTTTTAACCAAGTTCTATGTAAAACATATTGTTTGCATTGTCGATAATCATATCATTAGACGAAGAACGACACTAGAAGTTACAATAAGATCCAAAAGCAACATCCTTATTTGGTTACACCTGCTAACATCTCATTATTTTAACACCTTTTTAACCATTTCCATTTTGTGCTTTCACTAAAAAGAAACATTTTTGTATTGTATTTTAATAGAATATGATAAACAAAAGCTACCGATATATTATGTCCATGGGCATGATGGCTCTGATCCTTTTTTCAACCATTGGCTTTAACGTTATCACTACTTTCTGTGGAGGTTGTGATGATGAGCATGTTAAGGTTGCTTTTTTACCTTCGGATAATGCCGAAGAACCTTGTGACTGTTGTGGTGAAACCGATGGTGAATTATCGTGCTGTAGTATCGAGGATACTGAAACAACGCACTCTGAAGAACATCATCATTCACAATCATTTTTCGCAAAACTGGATATTGATGCCACCGAGGCAAAATCGAAAACGCAACTACTCAAACAAGTTGAAACAACACTTCACATGATCATTACTTCCGGTGATTTTTCAGCAAACACACAACATCAGCCACAATATCGAACGCTTAACAAAAAATTCGCAAAAACCGGACGGTATATTCTCACCCGCATCTGCGTAATGCTCAATTGATTCATTGTTCCTTTTCCGCTTTATTTCAATTAATTGGATAGCAATCTATCTGTTAAACGGCATGTACGGGCCTGCTAAAAGCGTGTAAAAAATGTCGATCAATTAGTTATTACATCTAAATTCAAAAAAATAATGAAGCTGTACTTCATATCAAGCTTTCTGTTGCTCAGCAACTTTTTATTTGCGGCAGAAGATCCTATTAAAGGAATTGTAAAAGAAAAAGCCAATCCGGCACAACCGGTAGTTGGCGCCAACATACACTGGGCCGGCACTTCGCACGGCACTACCACCAATGCCGATGGCGAATTTGAAATCACACCACACGAAAATTCAACCCAAAAACCATTGGTGATCTCATTTGTGGGTTTTAAAACCGACACCGTTCAGGTAAGCCCGGGCATGCCGGTTTTTGTTTACCTCGAAGAAAACATCGAACTGGGTGAAGTAACAGTAAACGAACGCCGCAAAGGCCAGTATATTTCAACCATGGATGCCGTACAAACCACCAAAGTAACTTCGTCGGAACTTCAAAAGGCTGCCTGCTGCAACCTTTCTGAAAGTTTTGAGACCAACGCTTCAGTTGATGTTAGTTTTTCGGACGCCGTTACGGGTGCCAAACAAATTAAAATGTTGGGGCTGGCCGGTATTTATGTGCAAACCATTTCCGAAAACATTCCATCGGTTCGTGGCATGGCTGCACCATACGGACTGGGTTACACGCCCGGCCCGTGGATGGAATCCATCCATATATCGAAAGGAACAGCCTCGGTAAGCAATGGCTACGAAGCTGTTACAGGGCAAATTAATGTTGAATACAAAAAAGCTGAAAGCCCCGAATGGCTCCACGTTAACCTGTATGGCAACGATGCCATGAAAACCGAGGCGAACGTGAATTATACCCAACAGCTTACCGATAGTTTATCAACCATGATCTTTCTGCATGGTGAAAACCACGGAAAAGAGATTGACAATAATGGCGATAACTTTATGGACATGCCCAATGTAAAGCAAATCAACTTTATGAACCGCTGGAACTGGATTCCCAAAAACGGCGGCCACCGAGAAGTCGGTTTCAAGGTACTGGACGAACAACGTCAATCGGGTCAAATGGGTGCTTTTGATACCGGCGACAACAACCTTTATGGCATCGGGATTGACACACGCCGATACGAGGTTTTTGCCAAAAACGGAATCCTGTTTGATAAGCCGGGCACAAGCCTGGGCATCCAGCTCTCGGGCAGCTACCACAACCAAAAATCGTTGTATGGCAACAAAACCTACGACGGAACGCAGTACAATGCCTATCTGAATGTAATTTACATGGGCAACTTCGGGTCCGGCCTGCACAGCTATAAAACCGGGGCTTCGTTTTTGGGCGACTCGTTTGATGAAACGTTAAATGAAACTGCTTTCACACACGACGAAATGGTGCCCGGCATTTTCTTCGAGTATAATTACCACTTGCGCAACCGTTTGAACATCCTGGCCGGCGTACGTGCCGATTACAGCTCGGTGTACGGGGCTTTCATTACACCACGCATACACGCCAAATGGGATATTACCAACTGGCTGATTTGGCGTGCATCGGCAGGGAAAGGATTCCGTACCTCGATCCCGCTGGCCGAAAACAGCTACCTGCTGGCCAGCTCGCGCGATATGGTAATTGACGAAAACCTTCAACAGGAAGAAGCCGTAAACCTCGGGACCAGCTTAAATGCCAACATTCCTGTTGGTGCCAGGGAACTTTCGGTTACACTCGATTATTACCGCACTAATTTCACACAACAAGTTGTGCGCGATATTGACAGCAACCCGCACGAGGTGCACTTTACCAACCTCAACGGCAATTCTTATTCCAACGCCATACAGGCTGAACTTTTTTACGAAGTTATTGACGGGCTGACATTAAATGCGGCTTACCGTATTAACGATGTAAAACAAACCATTAACGGGCAACTGCGCGAGATTCCTTTGCAAAGCCGCTATAAAGGACTACTGAGCCTGAGTTATGCAACCCGTCTCGATAAATGGCAGTTCGACCTAACCGGACAGTTTAACGGTGGTGGCCGCATGCCCGACCCCGCGGGCGAGGCCCCGTTATGGGAGGAAGAATTTTCACCTTTTACCGTGGTAAATACCCAAATCACCAAAAATTTCAAGAAATGGAGTTTCTACGCCGGTGCTGAAAACCTCTTCAATTTTAAAATGGACAATCCAATCATTGCGTCAAACGATCCGTGGGGTAATAATTTTGACGGATCGATGATTTGGGGACCCGTTCATGGCCGGAAAATTTATGTAGGATTGAGATATACACTTAGTAATTTTTAGAAACGAACTATTGAAATAAACAAAAAATTAAAAATTATGAAACGATTAGCACTTATAGTAACATTAACCATTTTTGCCATTAGTGCATTCAACACCAATGCAATGGCAAAAAAGAAGAAAAATGAGAAAACACTGACATTCATTGTTAGCATGGATTGCCATAATTGTGTCCAAAATATTGAAAATAATATCCCGTACGAAAAAGGTGTTAAAGACTTGAAAGTATCGCTCGATAAAAAAGAATGTGAAGTAACTTTCAAAGAAAATAAAACCAGTGCCATAAAATTGGTTGAAGCTTTTAACAAACTAGGATATACAGCTAAAATTAAAAAAGAAGGCCAGGACAAAAAACAAGAGAACAAACCAACAGATCATAATTAACAGGATTAATTACTGTTATTTTTGTGGGAATTCAAACAACGGTTCCTCATGCATGGCTCCCTCTTTAATACTCAATACCTCTTCATCACTCATTGGCGTAATTTGCTCTTTAAGCCCCAATGCCATGCTGAATAAATCTTCATTCCCCGGTGGAATTGCTGATGTTACAGGATGTGAAAGCGTAAACCGCAATCCCTTCAATGCTTCATCGGGGTTATCAAACGGCTCATACCAGCACTTGGATACTTTATCGGTAACATTGTCGGGCCATGGGCCTTTTGCCATTGCTTTCAGTGCCAAAATCCCCATGTTCTGATCCTTTGCCCGTTGCAATACTTGAGGCCCAAAATTGCCTGCATACCATGTATTGTAACTTACCGGAAACAGAATTGTATCAAAATCGAAGCGGTCCATTAGTGCCATGGCTGCTTCTACAGAATGCGCTGAAAATCCAAGATATCGGATTTTGCCCTCTTGCTTCGCTTTTACGAAGGTCTCCATGGCTCCACCGGGCTCAAATATTGTCTCAACATCATCGAGGTTCGTGACCGCGTGCAACTGGTACAGGTCGAAATAATCGGTACGCAGGCGTTTTAATGATCGCTCAAGCTCCGTACGGGCACCCTCTGCAGAGCGCTCTCCAGTCTTGCAGGCCAGAAAAACATCCTTACGGTATGGCTCCAGTGCCGGACCTAATTTTATTTCGGCATCGCCATAAGTTGGTGCCACATCAAAATAGTTAACACCATGATCAATGGCCTCCTTCACTCTTTTAGCTGACTCTTCATGGGTAGCGTCCCTTACAACAATACCACCAAAACCAATAAAAGAGAGTTTTTCACCGGTTTTACCAAGGGTTCGCATTTCCATTTTGTTTTTTTGTGTTTCCCGGCCAATTCCGGCCAGATTCGCTGGAAAGAGTGAAAGCATGGTAAGTGCCCCCGCCGAGTTTCTTATAAATGTTCTACGTTGCATAACAAATTGTTTTTTGTGGAATTTACAAAACTTTAGCTTTAACTGCAAGCGCTGAAGAAAGTGAAGATATTTGCAATAGACTGTTGTCCGGTTAAGGAAAGATTATTTGTAAAGATTGCTTCGCTGCGCTCGCAATGACGTCATTATGTG
>JAGYOI010000148.1 GCA_018399395.1 Prolixibacteraceae bacterium | reverse complement strand
CACAATGTGAAAATTGGTTATTTTGCACAAAACCAGGCCGATTTGCTTGATAACACAAAAACCGTGTTCGAAACCATCGACGATGTTGCCGTGGGCGATGTGCGCACGAAAATCCGCGACATTCTTGGCGCCTTCATGTTCCCCGGCGAGGATGTCGATAAAAAAGTAAAAGTGCTATCAGGCGGTGAACGCACAAGGCTTGCCATGGTTAAGCTCATGCTGGAACCGGTAAACTTTCTGGTGATGGACGAACCTACCAACCACCTCGACATGCGCTCGAAAGAAATACTCAAACAAGCGCTTAATGACTTCACCGGAACAGTATTACTCGTCTCACACGACCGCGGATTTTTGGATGGCCTTGTAAACCTTGTTTATGAATTTCGTAATAAAAAAATCATACAACACATGGGCGGTATTTATGATTTTATCCGCGACCGCAAAATTGAATCGCTGAAAGACCTTGAGCAAAAGCAAAAATCATCAAAACAGCCATCAAAAAGCACAAATACAACACCGGCCCAGGAGAAGGAATTAACTTTCGAAGAGAAAAAAGAAATAAGCAAGACAATAAAAAAAGCTGAAAAACAGGTTGGATACCTGGAACAGAAGATCGATGAGCTGGAAAAAAAAGTGGCTCAAATGGACCAGCAGCTTGCCAACCCGGAGAATGCCAGTGAATCACTATTTTCGGATTACGAGAAAGTGAAACGCACCCTTGAACAAACCATGTACGAATGGGAAATATCAATTGAGAAACTTGATGAGAGCCAAACCAAAAAAACATGGTAAATTTACAGCAGCATAAAACACAACAATCATGAACGACAACAATTTCATATTCGGAATACGAACAGCTATAGAAGCCATACGTTCGGGAAAAACAATCGACAAACTATTAATCAAAAAAGGCCTGCAGGGTGAGCTTTACCAAGAGCTATTTGAATTGATTAAAGAATACGGCATAAACACCCAAACCGTTCCAGAGCAAAAGCTAAACCGGGTAACACGCAAAAACCACCAGGGCGTTATCGCTTTTATTTCACCTGTGCCGTTTTACGATATTGAAGAAATTGTAACCTCCACATACGAAAAAGGAGAAACTCCCTTTATCCTGTATCTCGACCGCATAACCGACGTTCGCAACTTTGGGGCAATCGTGCGAAGTGCCGAATGTTCCGGCGTACACGCCATCGTAATCCCCGAAAAAGGCTCGGCCCAAATCAATGCCGATGCAGTAAAAACTTCGGCCGGGGCGCTTCACCACGTACCGGTGTGCAAAGTAAAAAGCGGCCATGAAACACTTCATGGGCTGAAACAAAACGGCATCAGGTTAATTGCTGCAACCGAAAAAGCAGCCAATGCCCATACCACCGCCGATTGTTCCGGCCCTTGTGCCATCATAATGGGATCAGAAGAAGACGGCATCTCAGATGAGATCCTCCGCATGGCCGATGAATTGGTTAAAATACCGATACTCGGAAAAATCGGGTCGCTTAATGTATCGGTAGCTTCAGGTATTGTTTTATATGAAGTAGTACGCCAAAGAACAGAATAATAAAAAAGGCAGGGTGAAATTCCTGCCTTATTATATCTGTCCTAGAATCACCTTATTGTGCTATTGGTATTTCCCGCTTAAACGTTTCTTCGAGCGATATGAAAGTCTCTGTACTCGACACACCGGGTATTTTTTGGATATTATCGTTTAATATTTTCTTCAAATCCTCATTGGTGCGGGCATATACTTTTGCAAAAATTGCATATTGCCCGGTGGTATAGTGGCACTCAACAACCTCGGGAATACGCTCAAGGCTTGCAGCCACATCTTCGTAAATACCACCTTTTTCAAGAAAAATACCAATGTAAGTACAGGTATGAAAATCAACCATTTTGGGGTCGATATGGTAACCCGACCCTACAATTACTTTCATTTCAATCATACGGTTTACACGTTGATGAACTGCTGCCCTTGAAATACCGCATTCAGCAGCAACATCTTTAAATGGCAAACGGGCATTTTTGGTGATGATATCCAAAATCTTTAAATCAATATCATCAAGTTGATGTTTAATTGACATTTCTCCTGTATTTTTTAAAAGAATTATATATCACAAGCAAAAATAATCAAATCTGCCTTAATTAAAACATTTTGACATATTGGTTTTCAAAATGACAATAAAAAAGTCTCAATTTATCAATATGTCACACAATAAGAACACACGATAAAGAACATAAAAGACCACATTCTAACCCTTCATATACCAACCACCCTTATCAACACACCCCAACGAGCAACTTTAATCTAAACAATATCCAAAACATCCCCAAACTCATACCCCATTTAAATCATATTATACCAATATAAAAAAACAACTCAATTTAATATTTTTCTATTTTATGATTGTATTTTATATCTTTTTGATATTTTTGCAGATATTTTATTGATATTTTGATTAAAACAACAAAGAAAATGAAACGTAAAGGTAGCTGGTTCATAATATTGGGCCTAATTATTATTTCGGCAATACTGGGGATTATTTTCCCCGGAAGTGGAAAATTCACAGACGACCCCAATCTCAACATGGGTGATACTGCATGGATGCTGACGGCAACAGCACTGGTGCTACTCATGACACCCGGACTGGGTTTCTTTTACGGGGGCATGACCCACCCGAGGCACATCATTTCTACCATATTGCAAAGTTTTATGGCCATGGGCATTGTAAGTGTACTTTGGATTGTTGTAGGGTTTAGCCTTGCATTTGGCGACAGCCTGGGCGGCGAAAGCACAGGGATAATTGGCAATCCGGCCACATTTTTTATGTTCCGGAATGTGCACGGGCATACCGACCCCAACCTGGCACCAACAATACCACTGGCACTTTTTGCCATGTTCCAGCTTAAATTTGCAATTATCACACCTGCACTCATTACCGGCTCGTTTGCCGGCAGGGTCCGCTTCAGGGCCTACATGCTGTTTATTTGTCTTTTTACATTGCTTATTTACGCTCCGCTCGCACATATGACCTGGCACCCCAACGGTCTTTTCCACAACTGGGGGGTACTCGACTTTGCAGGTGGCACAGTTGTACACATGTCGGCCGGTTTTGCTGCACTTGCCGGGGCCATTTTCCTTGGAAAACGGAAAGATTACAACAAACCTACCCAGCCGGCAAACATCCCATTTGTACTACTTGGTGCCGGCCTTCTATGGTTTGGATGGTTCGGCTTTAATGCCGGATCGGCACTGGGAGCCAATGCAACAGCAACTTTAGCACTTCTCAACACCAACACAGCTTCAGCAGCAGCCATGCTGGCCTACATCTTTTTCGATGCGGCCAAAGGCAGAAAACCATCGGCCATGGGGGCCGCCATTGGCCTGGTTGTAGGCCTGGTTGCAATTACCCCGGCAGCAGGTTTCGTCAATGTGGGCTCCAGTATTTTTATCGGTGTTATCGCCTCCATCATCAGCAACATTGCCATAAATTATTTCGGCAACCGCTCTAATATCGACGACACGCTTGATGTATTTCCGGCACACGGCGTTGGCGGAATAACCGGGATGGTTCTTACAGCCGTTTTTGCAAGTGGTGTTGGCCTGATTTACGGTGAGGTTGAAACATTCGCCTACCACATGCTCGCTCTTGTTATTACAACGGTCTTTGCCCTTGGCGGGTCATTCCTGCTCTACTGGATAACCAATAAAATTATAGGCATGAGGGTAAGCCCGCAATCAGAAAAAATAGGGCTTGACCTTAGCCAGCATGATGAATCATATGGATTTGAATACAAAGAAAACTTTAAACAATAGTCTTATTATCAATCCGATCAGAAAACAGATGCAAAGAAGCCGCTTATTTTAGTGGCTTCTTTTTTGTGCAAATGTCTAATTCCTGTTATTTTTATTTACTTTTAAGGCATTGTCTAACTCATTAATACAACTATGAAACAACTACTTTACACGCTTTTATTATTCGGAATTGTTTCTTTCACCTCATGCTCATCAAAAAACCAAACACCGGTTGAAAAGTTCGGTCAACTAAAAATTGAAGGCACAAATATCACCGATAAAAAAGGTAAGGCTGTTCAATTAACAGGCATGTCGCTTTTCTGGAGCCAATGGATTGGCCAATACTACAACTACGACTGTATAAAATGGCTCCGCGACGACTGGAAATCGATGGTAGTTAGGGCTGCTATTGCCGTTGACCATGGTGGCTATGCCGAAAACCCCGAAAGGGAAATGAGCCGTGCCAAAAAAGTTATCGATACAGCCATCGACCTTGGCATTTATGTTATTGTTGACTTCCATTCGCACCATGCCGAAGACTACCAGGATGAAGCAATATCATTTTTTGGCGAATTGGCCAGTGAATACGGCGATTACCCCAATATCATTTACGAAATATACAACGAGCCACTTAATGTATCATGGGACGAAGTTCTTAAACCTTATTCAGAAGCCGTTATTGCTGAAATCCGGAAACACGACCCCGACAACATCATTGTTTGTGGCACCCCACGCTGGTCGCAAAGGGTTGATGAGGCAGCCTTAAACCCCATCGACGACGACAATGTGGCCTACACGCTTCACTTTTATGCCGGAACCCATGGCGAAGAGCTTATGCAGGCAGGTGAAATTGCCATTGACAAGGGACTTTGCATTTTTGTTACAGAATACGGCACAACCAATGCCAATGGCGACGGGCCCGTTTTCAAAGAAGAAACACAAAAGTGGTACAACTGGATGGACAAGCACCAAATAAGCCATTGCAACTGGAGCATAGCTGATAAAAATGAATCGTCGGCAGCACTTGTTGAAGGCGCCAGTGCCAATGGAAGCTGGAAGGAAGATGAAATTAAAACATCCGGT
>JAGYOI010000147.1 GCA_018399395.1 Prolixibacteraceae bacterium | reverse complement strand
TTTTTGCTTCGACTTACTACTACGCACCCCGTTCACCATATAAACCTGACGACCGGCCACATGTGTGTACAAGGTAAGGATAATACTGGTTTCGGAATATTTCAGCGATTTAAGCACAACCGCCTTCGATTTTTCAATCATCGGATAAAAGCAATTTTAGTCACCACCGACTCCTGCCCTTCGTTGGCAGCGCAAAATACCAGGTAAATACCCGTGTGCACCCTGTTTCCGGCCAGATCACGGCCATCCCACACAGCACGCCCGCCAATCGATGTGGTTTCGTAAACCAAACGGCCACTCACGGTTGTAATTTTAACATTGGTGTCTTCCATCATACCATTAATGTAAACATCACCTTCGTAACCAGGGCGAACAGGATTCGGGTATGCATACACATCTTCAAATTGATTGTAGGCGTTTTTCGAATCGGTACGAAAAGAGACCAACCCCGATTCAGTCCCAACATACAAATCTCCACTGTTCCCGTCATAAGCCATGCTTTTGATGGCATTAGACGGCAGTTGTGAATTTTCGGCCGTATAATGTGCCAACTCTTTCGTTCCGTCGGGACTCACCAGGAACAATCCCGATTTTTCGGTACCGCACCATTTACGGTTACCGCCATCTACAATAATATTGGTAACTTTTTGTGTGCGCAATAGCGGATGATAAATACCATCATTACGGTCGACCCCCGGCTGAATTGCATAGTAAGGATTTTCATCAAAAACATTATACGGGCGCGGGTATCTTGCCACCCCTTTGGCTGTTGCCACCCATATTTCACCATCACGGTCCTCAACAATGTCGTAAACATCGTTCATTACTGTAATAACCTCATCGGTGCCATTCGAAAAATAACTGGCAACATTCAAATGTTTTTTATCTTTCCCGTTGGCCGACATCACATACAACCCTTTAGTTTTGTTATTGGGCAGTATAATCCAAATCTTTTCATCAGAAGTAGCAAGCACTTTGCCTACCATAAAATTAAAAGCCACCTCGGGCAAAAGATAATTCTCCCATTCACCACCCGGTGTTTTTTTATGCAAAACATGCTCTACTTCACTTGTTGTAACCCAAAGATTACCATTGTCGTCAAAATCCATCCCCCCTACCCGAACATAATCTTGTCCAGGGAAAATGTTTTCAAGGGTTGAATTTGTTTCGTCGTAAGTTGTAATATGTTCGCCATTTTTAAACTCAAGCACGCCCCCGCCCCACGATGCAGCAAAAACATGGTTGGGGTATCCTGGTTGGGCAATAACATCTACTACATCACGCAAATCTCCTATTGATGGAGTATTGTACTTATTGTAGTACTCCCACTGCCCATTAGCATAACCTTTAATATGGACACCTTTCCATACATTATTCCATGTGGTAGAACGTCCGCCACTGGCTACCCATAACTTATTATCGGAAAACGACATTGAATAGTTATCATTATTCGAGGGACCATCAGGCGAAACTCTTTCGTATTGATCGTTGCGCATACGAACTGCCCCATAATTTTTATCTGCAATCCACAATGAACCATCATTATCGTAAATAGCCGCAGAAGGACTTTTATTCAAACCTTCAAACTGAAATGGATAATCCGATATGAAACTTTCTCTGACCAGCGTATTCGCATTGTAGATAAAAACACTCCACGAAGAAATAAGTATTTTATTGTCAGCAATTTTAAAATCGTCGATATTATTAATTGTAGTTAACGGCTCTTCCCATGTATCATCGGCAAGCATACGGTAAATTATGTCGTCGTTGTTTTCGTTTCCTTTATGAACGGCCCATAGCCGTCCTTCAGAATCCACATCTAAAATATTATAGCTATGATCCCACAAAAGATCATCCTCAATATTATTCCAGTTTGAATAATCAAGTAAATTATTGCCTTCAATTTTAGCGTGTTTAATACCGGTATCGGTGCCGGCATAAATATCATTATTAACAACGGCCACGTCGTAAACCGGCTGGTAGTTGCCCTGGTCACCAATAATAAATGAATCTTTAATCTCAAGCCGTACCATATCGAGCACCACAATGCCAAAACCACAAGCCAGGTAGCAATAATCGCCGTAACATGTGGCATTGTAAATCATTTTATTGCCTGAAAGGCTTTTGCGCTTAATATCTGAAAAAGGGTGCACTGAGCCATCTTCCTGAATAACATCAACCATTGAGCTTTCGTAGTAAACAACTAAACTTTTTGTTTCGTAGTTAAAATCAAAACCACTAAAGTCTGAACCCGACAACCCGTCAATTTTAGTGAGCGTATTCACCGAATTATCTGTTTTATTGTAATAAAATAGTCCTCCATCGGTAATAAAAAACACTTTCTCTAAACCATCGGTAACCTCCAGGGCACTGGAATATGAAACATGATAGGTCCAGTTACGGCTTGTTTCCTGAGCCAGGATAACCAGACAAATAAACAATAATGTGGTAATTAGATAGAGACGCTTCATGTGGACTTTTTTAGGCTTCTTTTCTGTTTAAAAAATCAATTAATTTAGCGGTGGCCCTCCCACGGTGGCTAATCGTGTTTTTAAGTGACAGATCCATTTCGGCAAACGATTCATCAAAGCCTTCTGGCTGAAAAACGGGGTCGTAGCCAAATCCCTGCACTCCCCTGGGGTTTTCCAATATTTCACCATCAACAACACCTTCAAACAACCATTCTTTTCCATCGATTATCAGGGCTATTACAGTTCTAAAACGGGCTTTACGGTTATTTATTTTATCCATTTCGCCGAGTAGCTTCTGCATATTGTCGTTTGAGTCTTTTTGGGGACCTGCGTAACGAGCCGAATATATACCCGGGGCCATATCCAACGCTTCTACCTCAAGCCCTGTGTCATCGGCAAAACAATTGTAACCATAACGTTGGTAAACAAAGCGGGCTTTTTGCAAGGCATTGCCCTCAAGGGTTTCCGCTGTTTCAGGAATATCTTCATTGCATCCTATATCAGCCAGGCTTAAAATTTCAAAACGATTACCGAGAATTTTCTGAACCTCGGCCGACTTATGTTTATTGTTTGTAGCAAATACAAGCTTCATATGTTGTTTCTTCGTAAGCTGCAAATGTACAACAGATCATCAGATTTCAGACATAAGACAATAGACTTTTTTCCATCAATGGTCATTTACAGTGTTATTAATAAACTTATTCCCAAATTGCAAACTTCTCTTTAGCTGATGATAATTATTAAAGATTTAAATGATTACAAGCCCTGGTCAGTTTTAACATATCCAGTATTTTAACTTTTTTGTAACGAACATCTACAATTTGCTCTTCCTGCAACTGCATCAAAGTTCTTCCAACAGATGGCCGGGCAACGCCAAACAACTCAGCCAGTTCGTTTTGCGAATGCTTCAATTTAAACTCTGAACGTCCGTCAGCCTCCTCGAACAAATAAAATGCAAGTTTAGCTTTCAACGATTTAAAAGAATGAAATTGAAGTTTCTCCGTCAAGAACTGGGCCCTTGAAGAAATCATACCCAGAAAATTCTGCAAAACAGATGCATTATGCTGAAACAATGTAAACAATTCATTTTTAGGGATAACAATAAAATGTGCTTCATTGTATGATATAATATTTACCGGATAACGGTTCTTTTTTCCAAAGATAAAAGCCGGAGCTAAAACTGTCGGGGCCTGAAGGTCTTCAATTTTCAGGTTACGTCCGTCGGCACCGCTCATCTCGCCCTTTACAACACCCTCGGTAAGAATCATCAGGCTATTACATTCTTCACCCTGCGACACCACCAATGCATTCGGCCCAAAGCTGCGGGTTTGAAAAACAATACGCTCAAACAAACCGTTAAGTTCTTCAGCGCCCAACCCGGCAAATAATGGTATTTGTAATAAATTCTCTCTCATTCGTCTTAAAATATACCTCAAAAATAGTAAATGAGATACAATAAACCGAAAGAGACACTGTCTCTATTATTCAATACTACATTAGTTTTTTAAAAAATTAATAATTTCTTTTCTGTGGTCGAGCCAAAAACTTTCATCGAAAGGCATTATTTTTTTGTGAATTTTGTTCATCCGCGCTGCATGGTCAATTTGATTATTCATTTTATCAAGCTCAATATGGCGGGAATCCTCATTCAGCAAAATAAAAGTTTCTGCTTGTGATGCGACGAGGATTTCCTGCAAATCGACAGGAATGTTTTTTTCGTCACCCTCAAACAAACCAAGCCGCGGGATTAAACCAAAATAATTGTAGAAATGGCGAATACCCTCGATTGACGAGTCGTTGGTTCGAAATGGTGTAAATGGCGAAACAACGGCCACCTTGTTCACCCGTTCATCCAATGCAGCCGTGAACAGCGCCACATTTGCCCCAAGGGAATAACCCGACAAAAATACCTTGGTGGTATCCACGACCGGCAGATTGTAAACCACATCAATGGCTGCCTTCGCATCCTCTACCATTTTACCCATTAGCGACCAATAAGGGTAGCGCTCATAAAACCGGACACCCTCGGCCTGTCGGGTCCCGAATCCGATCATATCGTAGGCCAGTACAGCAAAACCGGCATCGGTCAATTCATTAATGTAATCATTCATTTCAAACCCCGGGTAACTGGAGCGCCCATAACCCGAGGCGTAATCATACTCATGCAGGTAAATAACCAACGGGTATTTTTCTTTATCATCATCGGGGTAATAAAAATCGGCAAACAAATTATCGCCCATGCCATTATACGGACTTATCTTCAGTCTCTTAGCATCACCTATTGTTTCCTGTGTACGAAACATGGTTGCCAGATTGTCTTCCCTTTCGTAACGGGGCGACATGGACTGTGGTCCCGGATTGGTAATCCCCGGAGGTTTGTCTCCCAACAACCAATTAATATTGGCTAAAATTTGCTGGTATTCTGAGTCC
>JAGYOI010000146.1 GCA_018399395.1 Prolixibacteraceae bacterium | reverse complement strand
ACATGCATTCCGTATTGGTGTGCCAGTTTTGTTATTTCTTTTATTTCGTCAACAGAGTAAAGGGTTCCCATTTCGGTTACTTGTGAAATTGAAATGATTTTGGGTTGGGCG
The DNA here is from genome assembly GCA_018399395.1 of Prolixibacteraceae bacterium. GTDB lineage: Bacteria > Bacteroidota > Bacteroidia > Bacteroidales > Prolixibacteraceae > Roseimarinus. The sequence continues at coordinate 4,797 of JAGYOI010000146.1, read as the reverse complement.
TGATGTTCAAAGTCGAACCCATGGAGGTGTGGCTTTATAAGTTCGGGAGTGAGTTTACCATTTTGGGTATTTACCGGGATAAGCTTACAGCCCGATATTTTTTCAGGAGCGCCACATTCGTCAACCATGATGTGTGCCGTTGAGGGGCATATTACGCTGTTGAATGATTGCGCAAGGGTTGAAATGGCCAGCACATTGGCCCCGGTACCGTTAAAAACAAAATAAACATCGGTGTTATTTCCAAACTCTTTCTTAAACACATCAATGGCTTTTTGGGTATAATGGTCAGTCCCATAGCCGGTAACATGTCCGTTGTTGGCATCGTTAATAGCTTTTAGTATTTCAGGGTGAACCCCCGAGTTGTTATCGCTTGCAAATCCTCTTTTGTTCATATTGTTCTTATTCGTTAATTATAATGAAATGTTTTAATTTAAGGCAGGATATCAAAACTGCAAAAAATTATTGATATATTGAAACAAACATGCATTTTCAGTGTCTTTTTTGCAACGGTATGTAAAAAAGCTTGTCATTTAAATTGAATTTACCGGAATACAAAAAAAAATATAGATAAAATGAAGCATTTATTTTTGTTCATTATGGTTGTGTCCATGGGGTTTACAACACTGGCACAGAAAACGATTAGTGTAAATGACTACGATTCAGAAAAAAGTCAGGACGATGAAGTTCAAACCATTATGAACTCGTTTGAATTGAAACGCATTCGGGGTTTTGGTGGGCCAACACTTAGTTTTTCGTCTGTCGGTGATGAATTCGCGCTGTTTACTGGGGGTGGTGGTGGATTGATAATAAATAATTTCTTTATAGGAGGTTATGGAGAAGGATTGTCGGCCACTTCGCATCAAAACGATTTAACAAAATTGCACGATATTGAATTTCGGCATGGTGGTTTTTGGCTGGGATATGAATTTATGCATCATAAAATGATTCATCCGGTTTTTAGTGTTCGCACAGGCTGGGGGAGTATTGAAGGTGTTCAAAACAACATATCTTATTCCGACAATGTTTTTGTTTTAAAACCAACCTTAGCTGCCGAGGTTAATTTCACACGTTTTATGAAGGTGAATGTAGGGGCTGAATACCGACAGGTTTTCAATGCAGAACTGGGGGATATGACCAGCAACGATTTCTCAGATGTTGGCGTTTATGTGAGCTTTCTTTTCGGCTGGTTTTAAAATAAAACGGGTTGCTTTGTTTTAATATGAAGCAACCCGCACTTTTATAATGAAGCTTGGTATATTCGTATGTAAAATATTTACATGAAAATTAATTGCGTTATCACATACACGGGTAACAATACAATTAATGAGAATTTAAAAATGTACCCCAGAAAACTGGGCATATTTATGTTGTTTTCAACAGCAATAGCTTTCACCATAAAATTTGGGCCGTTCCCAATGTAGGTCATCGAACCAAAAAACACAGCACCCATGCTAATTGCCGATAGAAGCTTTTCGGGAATATTGGCAGCTAAAATGGCTCCCGGGAATTGTGCTGTCATACCTTCGGCCAGGTTAAAAAACGATATTGCGGTAGGTGCGTTATCTAAAAAAGCACTTAACCCACCGGTTGCGTAGTAAAATTGCCATGGTTTATTAATGGCAAACAAGCTGGCATCGGTTTTCAAAATGAGCAGGGCTGGCACCATTGTGACAAATATTCCTAAAAACAAGAATGCGACTTCAATAATTGGAGCCCAGGTAAACTTGTTGTCGGTATATCTGAGTTTGTTTTTGGTAGTCACGATTGAAAGACCGGCCATTAATAATATAATGCCTTCTCGAATAAACCCAATATAGTGGTTATGGTGTATGGCAGGAATATAATTGGCATTAATAAATGCTACAGATAAAACAACCCCCACAAGAAAAATAAAGTTATGCGACCCTTTTATACGAAGTGGTGCCCTTTTTCGGGGCAGGTTAGTCCTGATTTCTTTTGATTCTTTCTTAAAATAATGATTGTCAACCACAAAAAATATTGAAAGCAGGGCAATCAGCACAAAAAGCCATTCGTTAAAAAGTCCGAAAAACCACCCGAATGTTGCACCGTGTAGATATAAAAGAAATAACGGTGGATCTCCTAATGGTGTAAGAATACCACCAGCATTGGCAACAATAGCAATGAAGAAGAGAATGGTGTGTACGTTGTGTTTCCGTTTGGCGTTGGTTTTTATAAGTGGTCGTATTAACAACATAGCTGCTCCGGTTGTGCCCATAAACGATGCTAAAAGACCGCCAACAGCAAGCATTGAAGTGTTAATCCAGGGCTTCGTGTTAATATCGCCACTAAGGTGAATGCCACCGGTAATTACAAATAGAGCCCCCAGTAACACGATAAATGGAACATAATCGAAGAGCAACTGGTGAGATAGTTCAATGCCTAACTCTCTTGATATGAGGATTATGGACGTTGGTATGCCTAATGCCAACGAAACAATTAATTTGTTTTTGTTGTTTTCCCACCACTCTTCAAAAATCAATGGGCCTAACGCAATAAATAATAACATTAATACGAATGGTAATGTCAACCATAAGGGAATGTTTTGTTCAATAACTCCGTTCATATACAAATAAAATTAATTTAGTCGTATGGAACTGGCATGTAGAGGTTGTAGAATTGAACATGCATGTCGGTTTCACATGGCTTGTTAAACCTTCTGAAAATTTTGAAGCTGCAAATATAAAAGTTATCGGGGAAGATGAAATTAATTGACCACTTTATTTTAAATAAATATCGAAAAGTTTACATACGTTGCGGTTTTATTGGGCTGTGTTAAGAGTTGATGAGGGATTGGGAGGTTTTATCCAGATGTATATTTTTTATTATCTGTGTTTTTTATCGAAGTGAAGACACTTTCAGATCCTGCACCACAACTTATAATGGTTTTAATGGCATAATCGACCGATATATCAGTTCTCATTACCTTTTCTTTTGGTAAATGGTATATATTGCCTGAGGTGGGGTTGGGGCCGGTAGGCACAAAAACAGTAAGGTAGTTGTTGTGTTCCTGGTAGTCGGTAATAAATCCGGTCATTAACACTCCTGAATTGAAAATATCAATAAGAACCACTTCTGAAAAGAAAGTACGGTTGCCTCCGAAAAGCTGTTGAACAATTTCGCGCATTGCTTTGTACCCAGGCAATTTTGAGAGATATTTTTTCTCAATATGATGCACAACCATTTTTCCAAATCGCGTGCGAATGAATAAGCCAATAGAGAAGAATAGTGCAAGTATGGCAATTACCGATATTGCATAAACAATGATTGTTGTAAAACGGCTGTCTGTTTCAAATAATGCAACCAGGGGTTCAAGGTAACGCTCTATTAGTTTTACTATCCATCTTATGAATAAAATGATCAGACCCAAGGGGAGTATAGCGGCCAAACCACCAATTAAAGTAGTTAGGAGATAATTTATTAGCTTGTTCTTTATTGACATGACCTGATTTTGTTAATGATAACATCAAATGATAGTGAAAGGTGCAGCACTTACAGGTAAAAATCGGCTGTTTACCTTTTTTCTGATGACAAAGTTATAATTTATATCTTCTTTTGGGGTAGTTAATAAACGACATTTTATGGATATACAGAAATATATTTCGATGTTTAATGCTGAATGGAAACATTCGGAAGACTCATTCAATTTAATGACCGATGTGGTTGATTGCAGACAGAAATTAAAGAATGAAGCTATAATAATCGATGCCGTAACAAAGGCTGAAAAACGAATTAAATATTCAGCAAAAAATGCAATAAAGGAAACTATTGCGAAAGACAACAACCTGCATTCTTTCAGGGATGTTTTCGCTTTTAACGATTTTGAGTTTGATTTGATAAGGAGGATAAGCGACAAAAAAGTTACGACACAGTTTGTTGAGATGGCCTTGCGTTTCGATCCCGATGTTGAAATGGAGGATGTTTTTCAGGCCGGACGAAATTTGTGGATTATTAATAGCCTGCAATTGCTCATGGATTTGCCTGTTGAGCTTTCCGACTCTGTTTTTGCATACTGTATGTTATATCCATATACAGATGATTATCTTGATAATAAAAGTATTTCGCGTGATGAGAAGATAGATTTTAGTAAACGCTTCAGGTTGCGGTTGCAAGGAGAAAGTGTTTTGGCCCAAAACGAACTGGAAGAGAAAATATTCCGCCTGGTATCTTTTATCGAGAGTGACTGGCCGCGAAGTAAGTATCCAAAGGTTTTTGAGAGCCTTGTTGGCATACACGATGCGCAAACCCGAAGTATCGGGCTGGTTAACCGGCAGTCGATATCACAGGAAGAGCTGATGTCGATTTGTATAGATAAGGGGGGAACATCTGTTTTGGCTGATGGGTATTTGTTGAAAGGGGATATGAGTTATGCCGAAGAGGTTTTTTGCTTCGGTTTTGGTGTTTATTTACAATATGTTGATGATATTCAAGATCTGCAAGAAGATATTCGCGGGAAGGTTAAAACTGTTTTCACCAATGCTGTGGAGCATGGTTGTATCGATGAATATATTAACAAGACAATATCTTTTGGTGAGCGGTTGATGAGCCGTTATTTGAAATTTTCGTCTTCAAGCACATCGGTAATGCGTGGTTTAATGCTCAAGAGTATACATTATTTGCTTATTGAGGCTGTATGTTTGAATGCAGGTTATTTGCCTGAATCATATTTGTTAGAATATGAAAAATATGCACCTTTTACCTTTGATTTTATTCGCGAAAAAAGAGATAGAATGAAAAAAGACCGGATTTCATCCCGTGGATTTTTGAAAAAATATTTAA
>JAGYOI010000145.1 GCA_018399395.1 Prolixibacteraceae bacterium | reverse complement strand
GAAATTTGGCGGGCACCTTTCAAACTGCCTAAATTCCACACCTGTGAAGCAATAATATTTTTACCGGTTTTAAGATAAGGTGCTATATCAATGGTTTCATAATTCCAGTTTAGTAAATCACCAACTGCCGGCCCCCATGACACCAATGATTCGTTTACATACAATCTGTATCTATTATCGGCTGAAACATGAACAATGAAATTTTCAGGAATTGAGTTGATAACCATTTGTTTACGAAAGTAAAACACGCCATTGTCATTTTCTACGCCTGGGCCTATCCATTCAGCAAAAGCGGTATCATTTAAATGTTCGGGAAGTGTAGCAAATGGTTTTTGTTGCCCATTCAGATTAAGCGTAAATATTATTAAGACAACTACTAATATCAATCGTTTCATTATTTTTGAGTTGTGCTATTAATTTTGATGCAATGATTTTTATCATAATTAATCAATTCAGACAAAAATACAGAATTAATGGAATAAAAAAAAAGACTGCCTTTCGGAGGGCAGCCTTTTAGTATTTAAAACTTTGCATTTTTGCTTATCAAATAGTGGTCGGCCAGAACCAGTGCGGCCATGCTTTCAACAATGGGCACTGCTCGTGGCAGTACGCAAGGGTCGTGACGGCCTTTCGGGTTTACAGTAGTTGCTTTCAAATTTTTATCGATTGTTTTTTGCTCTTTGAGTAATGTAGCAATCGGTTTAAAAGCAACGTTCATGTATATATCCTGTCCGTTTGAAATTCCGCCCTGGATTCCACCCGAGTTATTGGTAACGGTTTTCACGTTCCCGTTATCGTTTACAAACACATCGTTGTGTTCGCTTCCGCTGAGCTTCGTGCCATCGAAGCCTGAGCCGTACTCGAAGCCTTTTACGGCATTAATGCCCAACATGGCAAAACCCAGATCGGCATGTAGCTTATTAAAAACGGGTGCGCCCCATCCAGCCGGTACGCCTGTTGCCACGCATTGAATTGTGCCACCCACGGTATCGTGGTTGCGGCCGGCTTCTTCTATGCGGGCAATCATTTTTTCAGCGGTTAGCGGGTCGGGGCAGCGTACGATATTACTTTCGGTAAGCGATAAATCGAGTTCGGTATATGGTTTATCGAGTTCGATTTCGCCAACGCTGTTAACAAAGGCCTGAATGCTGATACCGAGCTTGCTTAACAATTGTTTAGCAATAGCCCCGGCAGCCACTCGTGCTATGGTTTCACGAGCCGATGACCGGCCACCTCCACGATGGTCGCGTACCCCGTATTTTTGGGTGTACGTGTAATCGGCATGTGAGGGCCTGAACACGTTTTTCAAGTCATTGTAATCGTTCGAATGCTGATCCTTGTTCTTAATAAAAAATCCGATGGGAGTACCCGTTGTTTTGCCTTCGAAAATGCCCGAGAAAAACTGAACAGTATCGGTTTCGTTTCGCTGGGTCGTGATTTTCGATTGGCCGGGTTTACGCCTGTCGAGTTCGGCCTGGATAAGATCAAGGTCGAGTTCTATACCGGCAGGGCACCCATCGATGATACCACCTATTCCGGCTCCGTGCGATTCACCGTATGTTGTTAGCTTAAAGAGTTGTCCGAACGAGTTCATCCCGAAAAGTATTAACAGTTACAATCCGGATCCTTTGAATCGCAATCGCAACCACCGGTTGCAGGTGCTAATTCTTCGTCGGTAGCATCGCGGACTTCGATAACTTCACCTGTAAAATGCAGGTTCATTCCGGCCAGTGGGTGGTTAAAGTTCATTTTGAGTTTTTCGTCCCCAACACTTTCAATAATTCCATTGAGACGCTGGCCATCGGCAGTTTGCATTGGAATATGGGCCCCAGGTACAAAACGTTCTTCATCGAAAATACCGTCTGCCATAAAAATACTTTTGTCTAATTCAACAATGGCATCTTCGTTAACTTCGCCATAAGCATCTTCGGGCTTTAGTAACATTTCGTATGCTTCGCCTTGACTTTTACCTTCAAGGTTAGCTTCAAATCCGGGTATCATTTGACCAATACCATATACAAATTGTAGTGGTTTATCGGCAGTTGTTTGCTCAATTACATCACCATCTTTATCATTTGCCCTTAATGTGTAGCTAAGGGTAACCATCTTGTTCTTTGAAATACTCATTACGTTAAAATTTTATATTCAGTGCAAAAATAAGTATTTTGATTTCCCGAACAATTAAATAGTCAATGGGTTTTAAGGTTTTAAAGGAATCTTAACGCTGAAAGTTAAAAAAATGGAATGTAACAAAAAAAAAGCCTGTACTTTTTGTTTATTATTCGATAATAGCGTATAATTGCATTGGAATTAACAAAGTATGTAAGATACACACACGACTACATTTCCTATAATTTATTTAACCAATCAAAAATCTTTATTTAGAAAAAGGTCATTCATGGCCTAAAAATAATTACTATGTACGATATTTTAGAACTCAACAAAAAGTTAGTTTCTGATCTGCGGGAAATAGCTAAAGAGCTGAATATTAAGCGTGTTGAGAAGTTTAAGAAGCAAGAGCTTATTTATAAAATTCTTGATACTCAAGCGATATTAGCTTCAGAAGGCAAACTTAAAAAGAGCCAGACGCCAAAGAATCAGGCTTCTAAAAACCAACCTTCAAAGGATTCAGAACAACAGAAATCAGACTCAAAAAATAAGACTGAACATCAGAACGATAAACGAAAAAGAACGCGTTTAACCAAAACGCGCGACGAAAAAGTTCAGGTTAAGGGCAAAGAAAATAAAAATACCGAAGAACCGGTGTTGAAAGATGTACCGAAGGTGCAGGATCAGAAGCCAGAACAGAAGTCTGACAGAAAGCCAAAACCCAATAAACCGGACAAAGGCCCAAATAAAAATGATGCTCCTGTAAAAGATAATGATAAAGTGAAAGGTTCACAGCAAAACCCGAACCAGAACCCTAATCAGAATCAGCCTCCTTTTCCGAAGAATAAAAATCAGGGGCCTCAGAAAAATCAACAAAATCAACCCAATAGCCCGTCAGGCAATCAGCCAAACAGGCCACAAAACAACCAGGATCGCGGGCCTAAAGATAACCGCCAGCAAAATGATCGTGGACAAGATCGTCGTAATCAGAACGATAACCGAAATGATAACCGTCAACAGCACGATTACCAACAAAAAAGAAATTTCAAGGGAAACCAGAACCAGGACAAAACAATCTTTGATTTTGAGGGTCTGATAACCAACTCGGGTGTGCTTGAAATGATGCCCGACGGCTATGGTTTCTTACGTTCATCTGATTACAACTATTTTAATTCCCCGGATGATATTTATGTGTCACAATCGCAAATTAAGTTGTTTGGTTTGAAAACCGGTGATACCGTAAAAGGCACTATCCGTCCGCCCAAAGAAGGCGAGAAGTACTTCCCGCTGATTAAGGTGCTCGAAATTAATGGCCGTCCGCCTGAATTTGTGCGCGACCGGGTGCCGTTTGACCATCTGACACCGCTTTTCCCGGAAGAGAAATTTACAATTACCGGAAATGGCACCAGTACACTTTCAACCCGTATTGTCGATCTGTTTGCACCTATTGGTAAAGGTCAGCGTGGTTTGATTGTGGCTCAGCCCAAAACCGGTAAAACGGTACTGCTCAAAGAAATTGCCAACGCAATTGCCGATAATCATCCCGAAGTGTACATGATCGTACTGCTTATTGACGAACGTCCGGAGGAAGTTACCGATATGGCTCGCAGCGTTAATGCAGAGGTTATATCATCAACATTTGACGAACCGGCCGATAAGCACGTGAAAGTGGCAAATATTGTGCTGGAGAAAGCAAAACGTTTAACTGAATGTGGTCACGATGTGGTTATCCTGCTCGACTCGATTACCCGTTTGGCACGTGCTTACAATACAGTTCAGCCTGCGTCGGGTAAAGTGTTGTCGGGTGGTGTTGATGCCAACGCACTGCACAAACCAAAACGCTTTTTTGGTGCAGCCCGTAACATTGAAGAGGGTGGTTCGCTTACCATTCTTGCCACAGCACTTACCGAAACCGGTTCAAAAATGGATGAAGTGATTTTTGAAGAGTTTAAAGGTACCGGTAATATGGAATTGCAACTTGACCGTCGCTTGTCGAACAAACGTATATTCCCTGCAGTGGATGTTACATTGTCGAGTACACGACGCGAAGAATTACTTATTCATAAAGCAATGCTCGATAAGATTTGGATTTTACGTAACTATCTGGCCGACATGAATGCCATTGAAGCAATGGAATTCCTGCGCGACAGGTTGTTGAAAACAAAAACAAACGAAGAATTCATTATTTCGATGAATAGCGAACGATAGATCAATACAAATATAGATATAAGAAATCTGCCTCATGTTATGGGGCAGATTTTTTTTGGTCTTTTTAAAACGGTTATGTAAAACAAAAAAAAAGGCTGCCAAAATTTTGACAGCCTTTAAGTTGCTTTGGACATATATGTAGTTACTTAATCAGCTCAACACTACGCTTAACAAATTTATCGAGTGCTTCGCCTTTCAGCATATTGTTTGCCAACAGGGCAAGGTCAACAAGTTGTTTAGCCAGCTTGTTATCTTTGCCATATTCTTTAAGCTTTTCACGTTTTTCCGTTTCAAGCTTGCTGATTTCAGTTGAAATTTCAGATAATTTTTCTTTTTCTTCCTGCGGGATTTCTTCTTCTTTTTTGCCTTCCTTCAGCTTTTCAAGAGAAGTTTTTTCTTCGGTTTTCTCTTTGAGTTGCGAAGAAATAGGTTGCAAGTCAGAAGCGAGGTCTTTGTTTTTATTTTCAATAACCTCCTTAACCAGTGGATGTGCAATGTTAACAACAACCGTATAATTGTCGGGCAGGTTGCCATACATGCCCATGCCACCCTGAATGGCACTCATGTCCTTCATACGGCGCATGAACTCGTTTTGGGTAATAAC
>JAGYOI010000144.1 GCA_018399395.1 Prolixibacteraceae bacterium | reverse complement strand
CCAAGGAAGTTCATCAAAAAATTGAAAATGGAGATGCGAATGGAAAAATCATACTTGATGTGTCATAAATAACACATTCATCTTTCACATTTACACATTCATCCAATACATCAGCACCTTCGGCATATTCTATTGTTACATAACCAGCACGAGGCCTACTTTTGTTTCGTCAATAAATCATAAAAACAATAGCAATGAAACAAAAGAGATTATTCGTATTATTAGTACTTACTGCTTTAACAATTTGCAGCATAGCGCAAGAGAAAGAAAAGCGTTTTGGGTTTGAACTGAGTAGTGGAGCGTCATTAGCTACAAACAAACTTAGTGAATCAACCCTAAAACCGGGTTTGGGTTTTGAAGGAATTTTTCATTACCGGTTTTTAGAACACACCGGAGTATATGCCGGCTGGGGCTGGAACCGGTTTGGTGCTGATGAGTCGTTTGCCGGAAACGATGTTTGCTTTGAGGAAACCGGTTATGTTTTTGGATTGCAATACAAGCATACTTTTGGTGACTCTCCTGTTCAATACTATTTGAGAGCCGGAGGTTTATACAACCATATCGAGACCGAAAACAGCGATGGTGAAATCATTAACGACTCAGGTCACGGACTTGGATTTCAACTGGCTGGCGGCATTGATATACCAATTGGTGAAACATGGAGTTTTACGCCCGGTATTAAATTTAACTCTTTATCCCGGGAATCCGATTTCGACGGAAAGGCTAAAATACTCAATCACAACTACCTGTCATTACGTGTTGGTTTTCTTAAACGTTTTTAGCATCAAAAGAAAGGAGTCGTGTCTTTTATATCATCCGGCTCCTTTCTTTTTCATATTTCCCTTATTTTTAGAAAAAAATAAATCCGTTTATCTTTGAAAAAGAACCAGGAAACAATTATGAACTTAAAATCAATTCATCAACTTTTATCTTTTAAAAAAATATTACGGTTTATTATTGGCTTTTCAATCGTAATCCAATTTATTATCATTTCATATAATCATTATTCGGGATACCACAGCCTGCTAAACTTTGAGTATTTTTTGTTTCGTTTATTCAGGGGAACTTTACTCAGTGTGATATTTGGTTTTATCATGGCTTATCCTGATCTTTTTGTAATTGAGTTTTTCAATAAAATACTGCCATGGAGTAACAAAACACTAAAACGCATCTTTACACAGCTTGGCTTTTCCATTGCCATCGCGATATTTATATCGGTAGCTTTTACGCTGTTTGCCAATATGCTAAGCCCTTATAAAGAAGACCTTAATGGCGTACTCATCAACAACGCACTAATTTTTAGCGTTGTAAATATTTTTATCACAGCTATCCTCGAAGGCTGGATTTTCTATTCAAAAAGTCAAAAAGCTGAAGAAAAAGCTAAAAATCTGCAAAAAGAACTATCGCAAATAAAGTTTGAAGTCTTAAAAAGCCAGATCAACCCACATTTCATGTTTAACAGTTTGAATGTTCTATCGGGGTTGATAAATAAAGATACCAATAAGGCTCAGCAATTTATCGATGAATTCTCACACATATACCGCTATGTACTCGAAACGATTGAACAACCGGTAACAACGCTTGAAAAAGAACTTGATTTTATGCGATCATATTTGTTTTTGCAACAAATCAGATATGGTGATGACCTTTCATATTCTATTGATATTCCGGGAAATTTACTCAAACAGTTACTGCCTCCCCTTTCGCTACAGGCAGTACTCGAAAATGCGATAAAGCACAACATCATCAATGAATCGCAACCTTTAAAAATTGAAGTTTACAGTAAAAAAAACAGTTTAGTCGTAAAAAACAAGATTCAACCTAAAATTTCTATGGGAAACTCAACCGGGGTTGGTCTTAAAAACTTAACAAAACGCTACGCTATGGTTTGTGCCAAAAAACCTGTTTTTTCGGTAGAAACAAATTATTACATTGCAAAACTACCACTAATAAATATTGAGGAAGATGAACGTAGTAATAATTGAAGACGAAAAATTTGCAGCTGAAAAGCTTGAATCGGCATTACTTGAAATAGATCCGTCTATTGTTGTTTCTGCAAAGCTGGGTTCGATTAAGGAGTCTGTAAAATGGTTATTCCAAAACACTGCTGACCTTATTTTTCTTGACATTCAGCTCTCAGACGGAATCAGCTTCAGTATATTCGAACAAATAAATATTGCTACCCCAATAATCTTCACAACAGCATACGACCAGTATGCTATACAGGCTTTTAATCTGAACAGCATTTCATATTTGTTAAAACCAATACGTAAAAGAGATCTTGAAGAGAGCCTGAAGAAATATCAAAAATTTAAAACAGCGTTTAGTATTGATTTTGAATCTTTACTCACAGAAATCAGGGGAAAACAACCCGAATACAAAAAGCGGTTTCTGATTCAAATTGGTGAAAAAATAAAAAAAGTAGAAGTCGAAGAGATTGCCTATTTTTATGTACTTGACAAAAGTACGTTTCTGCGAACCCGAAAAGGAAAAGATCTTCCGGTGGATTATACCCTTGATAAGTTAGAAACATCGCTCAACCCTAATCACTTTTACCGCATTAACCGGAAATATTTGGTACATATCGATGCCATCTCGAACATGACAGCATACTCGCGTGGCAGGATAAAGCTGGAGCTTGAGCCTAAAGCTGACGATGAGTTCGAGACAATTGTAAGTATTGACAGGTCTTCAAATTTTAAAAAGTGGCTGAATAGTTAATTTTTCAAGGTATTTATCCATTTCACCAGTAACCCTGGCCAGGAATCGGTATGCCCCGGCAACATGCCATATCCGTGACCGCCCGATTTATAAAGATGTGCTTCACACTCAATTCCAAGTTCAGTCAAGCGCTCGATATACCGAAGCGAATTAGCAACAGGCACAGCCCCGTCATCAAATGAATGAACGATAAAAGTCTGAGGTGTATTGGTCGTTATCTGAAGCTCGTTTGAATACTGTATTTCAATTGTTTTATCAGGATTTTTACCCAATAAATGGTTGTGGCTTCCCATATGCGTAACTCCGGGTTTCATGCTGGCAACAGGGTAAATCAATACACTAAAATCAGGACGAATCTCATCTATTTGGTACATATCTGATTCAAAATGGGTTGACGCAGTTGCTGCAAGATGTCCGCCGGCAGAAAAACCCATAACACCAATCATGCCAGGTTGAATATTTAATTCATCAGCCATTGTTCTTATTGTTGAAATTGCCTTACGTGCATCCTGCAACGGAGCAATGGTTTTATTTTTTTGCATTTCGTCGTTGGGCAAACGATATTTCAGCACAACACCGGTTATACCGTTTTTTGCCAGAAATTTAGCTACATCGTGGCCTTCCTTTTTAATCGACAGGTTCACATATCCCCCGCCTGGACAAATAACCACGGCTGGTGTGTTTCGATTATCCTCAACTTCAGCCTTATAAATTGTTAAAGTGGGATTTGATACATTAGATACATGAGTTACAACATCATTATTTGTCCTCACTGCTTCTTCAATTTCATGTTCAACAGAATTCGGAACGCCATCGGGCCATAAAACCATTTCAACAGGTTGGGCATTCATTGCCAATGCAATGCCAACTAAAAAAAATACTATTATAAATCTCATATATCAGGATTATTTATTCACGTTACCAATATGGTTCTCAATTGATTCAATTTTTTTTGACATCCTGCCACTTTTCGCCTTCCGCACATCAAATTTAGCCGAACAATAAACCCGGGTACAATCATCGGCCAAAGCGTCGTAGCAACGGTTCATTACAGCAGTTGCCTCAACAAATGAATCAGTTTCAACAACTGTTCCCATGGGGGTTAACCGATAGTCAAAACCACTATCCCTTATTTCTTCAATAATACGGCTAACGTATTTACTCACACTTTCTCCCTTATCTGTCGGAAACATGGCAAATTCTAATAATACACTCATAATATTTAATTTTAAAATTATCGGTAATTTGAAAATCTTTTCAATCGCTGCGATGCACAAGATACAACTTTGTTGTACGAAAACCGCTTTTCTTTAGCTAATTTGTACAATGAACTGCAATATCAACAATAATCACAACTATGTTAAACAACTGGGGCGTTAAACAATTAAAGGGCTTTTTCTCAACCCAAGCGGATGATCACGGGTTTCAATAAGTAATGATGATTGATAGAACATCGCAGCTTTGTCTATCACAAGATTCAAACTTCGTAAAACTAATCCCAGGTTCTTTTTATCATTAAACGGGAAAGGATTCTCATGGGTATATGGATATGGAAAATCAACAACATCAATCCGTGGCTGATGTTCTTTATCATTGCGTTTATATGTTTTTATGATTTTTTTGGCCGGCATAACACAATCTTTTTTCAAAGCAACAATCCACAAATCACCTGACCTACGATTAAGCCAGTCGTTTCGATACTTCCTTCCTTCACCCATGTACATCATGGCATAAAAACCAGCCCATGTATTATCAAAATCCGGCAATTCAAGTGACTTTAAATAATGAAAAACCTGCTTGAGTTTCTTTTTACGTTTAAGTGTAAGCAAACTCCTAAATGCCATGAAGTCCATTATGTACCTGGAGGTTCCACGCATTGAATCGAATGTAGGGCCACCCGCAAAAATAAAAAGTTTAGAATGTGCAAACAGATTATCCGGATTACTGACAAACAGTATCTCTGATAAAAATGCCCCTATAGAATAAGCAAAAACATCCAACTTAGCTTCTTTTTCAAACAAAGGGTGTTTCCCATCGCGAATTTGTAAACCTAACTTGCGCACATCATAAAATGTTTGTACACCGGAGTATATAAATTGCTCGGGGCATGCACTGAGCCTGATACTCATAGCTGCATTTGCAAAAGTAGTGTTGTTTTTTTCAAATAGTTTCTCCCGTGATTGTACAGCACCTTTCATCATAC
>JAGYOI010000143.1 GCA_018399395.1 Prolixibacteraceae bacterium | reverse complement strand
TGCAGAAATTGATTGTGCAGAATCTGAAGGCAGGCAACCTACAACAGAAAAAACAGCAAAACAAACCAGGTAAAAAACGGGGATTAAGGTTATGAGAAAAAATTTGTCACAACAAAAATTGCTGGAAATTTTAATCGCTGAGATTGAGAATCTTCAGCAAACCGGTAAAAACATCAAGGAAGTTGCTCCTGAAATTGCCAGGCAACTAAATGAACTGAAAACGGCTAAAATAAAAGTTGACCTGAACACCGACAAGTTGGAGGAACTTTTAGAAAATCACAAGAAAGAGCTGAATAAGAAAGTAACTGTTCCGAAGTGGTTTCTCATTTTCCTGGCGATTTTGTTCTGTATAATACTAATTGAGGGGTTATGGATTTATTTGTTGTTTCACAAATGATATTCTTCGTTAAAAATATTTATAACTATTTAAAAATGAGTAACATAAATGTTTGCAATATTTTATTAAACTACTGATAGTAAGAATCTTAATGGATTTTGTCACAAATCTGTTCGTGTATGATTACCAAGGGATGTCTTAATTGCAAGACATTAACCATTAGAATGTTAGATAAAATATCAATGTTTAACAAGTGCAGGAAAGACTTTTTCTGTGAAGTTATTATCCTCAATACTCCGTTTTAATTCCTCTACCCTTTACGTCCAATTTCTTCCAGTTTACCTTTATCAATTATTTTAATTTCTTTCCCGGCAAGTTTCAAAAGCCCTTCTTTTTCAAATTCTTTAATAAATTTTACTGCGCTTTCAACAGTTACGGAAGCGAAATCGGCAATATCCTGCCGGCTTAAATACTGAAAAACGTTTTCCCCCGGAAAAGCATCAGAAGCTAAATATAGTAATGCCGATGCCAGTTTGCCCCGCATGTGTTTATGAGAAATATTCCGGATTATCTGTAAATACCGGTCTTCATTGTTGCAGTTGCGGGTTGTAATGCGTACAGAAAAATCGGCATTTTTCATTATTAACTTTTTTAATGCCGTTTTATCAATCATACAAATTGTCGATTCTTTGACAGTTACCGCAGAATATTTGTAAACGTTCACCCCAAATACCGACGAGAATGCCAGAAAATCGCCCTGTTTTGCCAACCGAATATTTAACTGTTTCGCACCGGTTTGCAGGAAAACTTTTACAAGACCGTCTGCAACATACAGTACAAAAGGAGCAAAGGCGCCTTGTTTAAATATCGTTTCGCCCTTCAAATAGGTTATTTGTGTTTTCTTACTGTTTATAAAATCCAGCTCGTCGGGATATAAAAGTTGAAAACACTTCGACGATTTTTTACATTCCCTGCAATTACTCCTGGTGCTCAAAATTCAATTCGTTTTAAAAGAATGTAAAATTAATCAAGGCGCAGGTAAAAAAGGAATATTTCGTAATAAACTTATGTCCGGTTATGACGGGGGTGTTATTTTATTGAAATTTTATAAGCAAAAAGCTATCATATTTCAAACAAAAAACCCGATTACTCGAAGAGACTGCAACGGTTTAAGAAATTTTTGCCTGGTATCTTTACAAAAAAAATGGAAATGGAATGAAGAAGGTCGCTATTCCTGTTACCAGTGGTCTCCTGAGTGAGTATTTTGAACAGTGCGATTATTATCAAATATTCAATGTTGAAGGGAGAAATATACGAAGTGAAAAAATTGTGAAACCACCCGGCGGGAATATAACAAAACTACCGGAATGGGTTGCTGATAAAGGGATAACCGATATCATTAGTTATAAAATAGACAAATGCATTATCACTTTGTTTGCCCCTTTCAGGATTGACCTCTTCGTGGGAATCGCTGTAAATTCGCCGCAAAATCTTGTAAACGACTATATGAATGGCAAGCTTATGTCGGATGAAAAAATTATTAACGAAATAATGTCAGCAGAATGAACGAAACCTATAAAATAACTGGTGCAGAAGCTATTCTACTTTCACTAATAGAAGAAAATACAAACACAATTTTTGGTTACCCCGGCGGAGCCATCATGCCTATTTACGACAAATTATTTGACAAGTACGATAAATTAAAGCATATATTGGTAAGACACGAACAAGGTGCAGCACATGCGGCACAGGCTTATGCACAGGTTACCGGGAAGCCCGGAGTTTGTTTTGCCACTTCGGGGCCGGGAGCAACCAACCTGATTACCGGGATTACAAATGCGCACCTCGATTCAATCCCCGTAATATTTATTACGGCACAGGTGGCTTCCCCGTTATTGGGAACAGATACCTTTCAGGAAACAGATATGATTAGCCTTTCAATACCTGTTACCAAATGGAATTACCAGGTGACAAATGCGGGGGAAATCACCGATGCCATGGCACTGGCATTTTTCTATTCCACTTCAGGAAGGCCAGGCCCTGTGTTAATTGATATTACCAGGGATGCGCAAAATGAATTGACGGAATTCAATTACAAAAAAATCAGGGCAACGCGTTCATATAATCCGAAGCCAAAATTTAAAAGTGATGATATAAAGACTGCCCTTCAACTTATTTTTCAGGCAAAACAGCCCTTGTTTCTGGCCGGGCATGGAATCCTGTTGGCAAATGCCACACGCCAACTTGATTCTTTCATTAATAAAACAAAAATACCTGTTGCTGTTACTCTGTTGGGCAAATCGGCTGTGAGCGAAGACAATCCTAACTATGTGGGTATGTTGGGAATGCATGGGAATTATGCCCCGAATGTGCTGACCAACCAGGCCGATTTACTCATTGCCGCCGGTATGAGGTTCGATGACCGCGTAACCGGTGATTTAAGCCGGTATGCTAAAAATGCCCGGATTATACATATCGATATCGATAAGTCTGAATTAAATAAAAACATAAAAGCCGATGTTGCCATACATGCCGATATTAAAGAATTTTTGGAAGAAATAACCCCGTTAGTCAATTATAAAACCGATGAAAAATGGAGGGAAAAATTCGATAAACTGTATTCTGTTGAGAAGGACAGGGTGATTAACAAAGAATGTTTTTCTGAGAATGGGAAAATTAGGTCTGGGGAGGTAGTAAACCTGTTGTCGGTTAAAACATCAGGTGAAGCGATAATTGTAACTGACGTGGGGCAAAACCAAATGATGGGAGCAAGATATTATCAATATAAAAACCCAAATTCCTTCATCACTTCGGGAGGGTTGGGAACCATGGGATTTGGATTGCCTGCTGCTACAGGCGCCCAGGTTGGAAGGCCGGATAAAACAGTGATACTTTTTACCGGCGACGGCGGGTTTCAAATGACCGTACAAGAGTTGGGCACCATTTTTCAGTATAACCTTCCGGTAAAAATTATCATTCTCAATAATAACTACCTGGGAATGGTGCGGCAATGGCAGCAACTATTCAACAATAAACGGTATGCCGAAACCAATATGCCGACGCCCGACTTTCCATTATTGGCCAAAGCGTATGGCATTGAAGGAAATTTGGTAAAAAAAAGAGAAGAACTCAATATTGCACTGAACAAAATGTTACATCACAGAGGGCCTTATCTTTTGGAAATTAAAATCGAAAAGGAGGCCAATGTCTATCCAATGATTTATCCGGGTAAAGCTGTTGATGAAATTGTTCTGGAACCGTGAAATAAACTTGTTATAAATTAAAAATAATATTATGCAAAATAAAGAAATTGTAACAGCAAAATGGCTCGGAAAAATGGCTTTTGAAGCAGAATCCAATGGACACATAATTATACTCGATGCTGAACCCGAAGTAGGCGGCGAAAACCGTGGGCCACAACCCAAACCATTTATGCTGACTGCTTTAGGAGGATGTACGGCAATGGATGTAATTTCTATCCTGAAAAAAATGCGCGTCGAAGTTGAAAAATTTAATGTCCATGTGGAAGGAGAACAAACTGAAGAACACCCGAAGCAGTATTATAAAATGCATGTAGTTTACAAATTTGCCGGTAAAGATCTGCCCATGGACAAGTTGAAAAAAGCCGTTGAACTTTCGGAAGAGAGGTATTGCGGGGTAAGTGCTGTGTATAAAAAAGTAATTGAGTTAACATCGGAAATTATAGTGATAGAAAACGAATAAAAAAAATGAAATGGATTTTGTAAACTTGTATAACAGGCATGATAAATTTATTTTAAAAACTGCTGAGGATTCAAAGAATCGCAAAAATAACCGGTTACAGGAAATCATTGAATACGCTAAACTGGCAAAAATAAACCGGATTGGGATAGCACATTGCACTACATTTAACAAAGAAGCCGAAAAACTGAAAGAATTCCTTTCAGGAAAAGGATTTCAAGTGGTAAAAGTAAATTGTAAATACGGTCGTCTTCCTTTTAGTAATTTAATTTCCGGTTATAAAGGAATTTCATGCAACCCGGCAGGACAGGCTAAATATCTTGAAGAACAGGGAACAGAACTTAATATTATGATGGGGCTGTGCCTGGGTCACGATATGATTTTTATTGAAAAATCGAAGGCACCTGTTACTCCGTTCATTGTTAAAGACAGGACATTAAACCACGATACCTTGAAAATACTAAAGAACATAGAGACTATGTCAGAACGATGAATGATGATAAGAGAAACAGGTTTTTGCAGTTGGAAGGAGAAGTTGGAAAGGATGATAAACCGACAATATCGTAACATGGTATATCAAAATGAAATTTCGTAACAATTTAAGCTAAAAAAATGAAGAAGAAATCAATAAAGTTCGCCTTGGCTGTTGATCTCAACGGCCATTTTCAGTCAAAACATTTTGGCAATGCCGATAAATTCCTGATTTATGAATGGAAAGGCAATGAATTGATTTTTGTGCAGGAAGTAATCAATCCGTTTAAATCACTTGACGAGGAACATGGTGCTTATAAGAAAGGGATGGCAATTATTGAGTTACTGAAGAACATGAGCGTAAAGTCATTGGTATCCAAACAGTTTGGGCAAAACATACAAA
>JAGYOI010000142.1 GCA_018399395.1 Prolixibacteraceae bacterium | reverse complement strand
CTCCACGGAACGGTAAAGGGGAACCCGCTTTTCGTGGCGGGTTTCCTTCGGATGCGTTCAGTTTTCTGTATGGCCTGTTTTCCATCGGGAGAGGCAGAAAACTGACATGCACCCCGTTGACCTAATCCGTGGCAGCTCAATGGTGGTACGCCAAAATTTAAACGGCGTGCCAGACCTGACCGCCCACCGGCGGTTGCCAAAACAAGTCCCAAGGGCATGGGCAAAACTCAATGAAAAATTTCGATATCTACGAAATGGTAACCAATCTGATTGTTGAACGCCTGGAATCCGGCGTGGTTCCGTGGCAAATGCCGTGGAAAGCCGGGGGAATGCCCCGCAACGGTGTATCGGGCCGGCCTTATTCGGGGTTCAACTTCTGGTACCTGCTAAGCTTTAGGTTCGAGCGGCCGTGGTTCCTTACCTTTAACCAGGTAAAAGAGCTGGGCGGCAGCATCAAAAAAGGATCCAAATCATTTCTGGTAGTTTTCTGGAAACTGCTGGATGTTACCCTCGACGACGGAACCATGGACGAAGTACCCATGTTGCGGTACTACCGGGTATTTCACATCGACCAGGTGACCGGTATTCCTCCAGAAAAACTGCCGAAGCTGGAAAGCCACGACCACGATTTCGATCCGATAGCCGCCTGTGAAGAACTGGTGGAACGGTGGACCGACTCACCGGCCATCGAGCACGGCAAGGCGCAGGCCTGCTATATACCATCGCTCGACAAAGTGGAAATGCCATCGCCACGCACATTCTTTGTAGATGAGCATTACTATTCAGCGCTTTACCATGAACTCATTCACTCCACCGGGCACCACAGCCGCCTGAACCGGTTGGGTAAAATGCCACATCACCAGTTTGGCAACAGCGATTATTCTCAAGAAGAATTAATTGCCGAAATGGGCGCTTCCTACCTGTGCGGCCTTACCGGCATCGAGCAGGCAACCATCGACAACAGCGCCGCCTACATTCAGGGCTGGTTAAAACGCCTGCAGTCCGACAAAAAGTTTGTGGTGCAGGCAGCCACACAAGCACAACGGGCCGTTGATTACATTCTGAAACACCAGGGCACCCCTGCAGGTGCTGAAGCTAAAACTGAAAAAGAGGCCGCACTGGTCTCTTTTTCTTTTTTGAAAACCTGATATTTTTCCGCTATACCGTACATTTAACATTTAATTAACATTTATCGTTTGTTTTATCGTACGGTTTAACGTACATTTGTATATATCAATCGTACCATAGTGGAATGCATGTTAAACTTTAAAATTGAAAAAAAATGAAAGACGTAGAATTTACAATCGAAGAAAACGAAGCAGTAATGTATTTTAATGGTATGCTCGAAAAAGAAGACTTTGACCAATTCTGGAAAGGTGTAGAGTCTGACAGAAATGATGGAAGCGACGGAAGTTATTCCGAAACGGTAGAAAAAATATGGAATATTTATTCCGATCATGTTTTGAAAGACAAATCCACCGATTTTCAGATATGGGGCCCTGATCCTTCTTTTGCTTTGCATATCGACACGGAACAGGTTCCACAAATGGTAAACGAAATGAAAGAAGCTTTTCCAGGCCTTGAGGTTGAATATACCGGTTCAAAAGTTGAGGAATTATTTGAAAAATGGATTGTGGTTGAATCTACTTATCAAGACGAACAAATACTTGTTACCAAACGCAGCAATTTCGAAGAGATGAATTTTTGTGGAGGTTATGGAGATTATGGTGTGCCGATTGGTTGTTATAATGCCGGATGCTATTCATTTAACAACTCTGCCGCGCCTATATTCGATGACTTTTATAATGAAGCATCACAAAAATTTGGGTTTAACGAAGATGTACTTGATAAGCTCGAATTAACTCACGAAGAGCTTTATGAAATGCTTATCGAACCGAAAGGTTCTGTTGGTTATAAAATAATGAAAGAAGAAATTCAAAACTGGGATGATGTGATCAAATTCTTTAAAGAATGGCGCGAAAAAAACGAATCTCATACCGAAGTAACGGCCTGGACTTATCATGATAGCCACAACTTTAAAACTGTTGTCCTCAAAACCGATATCGGAGAACCTGATTACAATGAACTTGACAAAGATGAGCAGGTAAGAATTTTGCTTGAACTTCCCGGGTTTCCTCATATCGAAGGAACAAACGAAATAATTGAAACCGAAAATTACCAGTTTCATTTCGACCGTTGGGCTACCAACCCGTGGTTTTGTGGCGTTGAAAAAAAATAATTCATTAACCAGCCCCGGCATCACGCCGGGGCCTAATTTTTATATATGGAACCTATTAAAGCAATATCTGACAAAATTACTGTACTTGAAGCTGAGCGCGATTTTGGCGATATCACTCCCGAAGGCGAAGAGATGCTTGAAGTATTGAATTTCTGTTACGACCTTCTTACCCGCACACAGGAAATAGAAAAACTCCAGGTGGAAACACCACCGGAAATGCTGGACGCAACGGATTCCGATTCACCATTTATGCCGCAGTACGGGCAAATGGCCGATGATTTTACCGATTTTGTTTTTTCAGTAATTACCCGAAAAGGCAAAATATCGCTCCGTAAAGTTCTGCGCCGGATAATGGCACATGCCAACCTTACACAGGAAAAAGCTGCTAATGCAGCTAGCATACGCCGCGCTACAATTAGCGATTATATAAACGAAAAATCATCGTTAACAACAGACAATTACGAAAAAATAATAAACGCTGCGATAAATGAATAAAGACCATCCGAAATTCGCCCGTATTTTTACGATTATCCGCATTCTGACCTCAAGGTCGAAAGGTATATCGCTTGCTGAAATTAGTAAAGCTATCAACAAATCAGAAAGAACAGTGTACCGTTACCTGAAGCTATTGCGTGACCTCGGTTTTACCCTCGAAACAATTGAATCAAAGGATGAAACATTCTACCGGCTGAAAAAAAACAAAGCAGATGTTTCAGAAATCTTTGATTATTTGCCTGGTATAAATTATGCTGCTCAGGTTCCTCTTCCTCCTGCTACACTGCAAAAATTTGAGCATCCCGTATGGATTTACAAAGGCCGTAAGGTTAATGAATACATTGTTTACGATTCGTTAATAGCACTTACAGAACAGCACCCTGTTGATAATGTCAACACCCTTTATGCAAAGCTACGAAAAACAGCAATAGCCATTTATCCAACATGCCGGGTTATTCGCGCTCCTTTTTTTAAACGACTGAAAACACGTAAATAATTGTCCTTTAAAAATTCTACATATTGCCTGAAATTAGCAACGTACCAATTTATTTACGTTATGCCGCATATTTCATCGCACCATAAAAAGATTATAACCTCACATTTCAAAAACAAAACACACGCTGAAATTGCCACCGAACTCGAAAAATCACCCAAGGCTATAGCAGAATGGCTCCGCCGCCATGACCTTAAAAAATGCCCCAATTACACCGAAAACGAAATCTTTTTATTACATCATTTCCCCGCCGAGCAATGTGCACAGTTTATCCCGCACAAATCAATTAATGCTTTAAAAATTAAACAATGGAGAATACGCAACTGCATCCGTGCGAACGCATCTACCACTTAGGCGCCGACGGTAAAATATATGGAAATACGAACGGTACCTGCCGCATTATCGGTAAGGAGTCAACTGGTTTGCCGTTTCAAAAATGGGTGCGGAAAACATTTACCGACCAGGCATTTCTTTTGCCAGGCGATATCATAAGCAATGAAGCATTGTTTTGTTTCGACGAAGCCTCTGAAATTATAATGAAAAAAACGGGACGCAATAAATTACAACGCTTTCGTACCTACTCGCATATTATCGATGCTGACGGGCAATGGCACTGCTTAACCAAAAGTGATAAACAAGATATTTTTACAATGATTGTTCGCGGAGCTACACTGGTTGCACTAACCGACAGCGGCCAAAAACACATATTGTTTAAACACCGCCCCGGCATGTGGCAACTCGATGACATGTTTGTTATGCCCGACATTGAAACGCTGAAATTTTTACACACGCACATGTGCGATTTACTCGAAGCAGGATTTTCACAAACCGAAGTAATTACCGGTAATTACCTGCAATACCGAATTGCAAAAGCCGGATTAAAATTGTGGAAAGAAAAAGAAGATATTATTAAACCATACCGCGGAATTCCGCTGTTTAACTTTACCTCATGGCTATTATTCACCAACAAATAAAATTGATTATGATTACACAGGAAAATGTGGCCGAACAATTACTTTGGCCGTTGTGGCGTTGCGTAACCGATGACTATAAATCACGTTACAAACGCGAAATTTGGGATCATTTTGAAAATGCAGTACGCGCTGCAGCCTACACCGGCAGTTTAAGAACATACCTTGCCAATTTTCAGGCACGAATACCTTGTGAGCTTCAGGCACAGTACATGAAAAACATTAAATCGGTTATCGATAAACATTGCGATACCGAAATACTCGACTGGCTCCGCGATGAAACCACTTACATGGTGATGCTCGTTCGCCTGATGAACCAGGAACGAAAAGAATCTTTTGATGAATCTAATAACAATTAATTATGAGAACATATATTTTAGAAGGAATTGTGACTGCCCTTTCGTCAATAAGTCACAACGGAGGCGAACGCAACGGAACCATTACACAGTTGCGCCGCGAAAAGTTCGTACAACCAAACGGGAAAGTGGCCAAAGTGCCGGTAATTTCAGGAAACGCCGTGCGCGGCATTTTGCGCGACCGTGGCATGTTCAACATGCTCCATCAACTCGGTTACGGAGTAAATCAAGAAACCGGAGAAGTAAAAGGGTTGCCACTTAATGCTTTCTATTTTCTTTTCTCAGGAGGTGCACTTACCAGCACAGGGGATCAGGGCGTAAATGTTGAAAAGTTCAGATCTATGCGCGAAACTATTCCGCTTATCGGTCTTTTTGGTGGCGCCGTTGGCAACATTATTATGCCAGGTAAAATGAAAATCGGAAAACTGATTCCGGTATGTA
>JAGYOI010000141.1 GCA_018399395.1 Prolixibacteraceae bacterium | reverse complement strand
ATTAAAACGCCTCCACATAGTGGACATAATTCTTTTTCAATTTTTTCTTCCAGTTCTTCACGAATAATTTCCTTTAAAGGCTTATCCATTTCAGGCAATTCATCCAGGATTTCGTCAGGCAAATCATTGGCATGGAGTAAATGAAGAAAGAATATTTTCTTGGGACTAACATTTTTCACAAAGAAATTTGCATACCGTATCAGGAAATCATCCATCTCGGTCAAGTCCATACAAATCAATATATTATTAAACTTTTCCATAATTTTAAACTATTATATTAAACCGAAAAGAATTGTATTATTTTTCTCTTTTTTTCAGAATATCTGATATTACACGCTGATAATCCTTACGTTCTCGTTCCCTCACGCGTTCCATTAATCCATCGTGTTCGGTTTTTAATCCTTGCAATAAGCTATAAACCATTATTAAAAGAATAATAGCAAAAGGCAAACCGGTTGAGATAGCAGCAGTTTGCAAAGCCTGCAAGCCACCACCTAAAAGCAGAACAGCAGCAACAGCCCCTTCTGTTAAGGCCCAGAATATACGTTGGGCAACAGGGGCATCAAGCTTCCCGCCTGCCGTTAAACTATCAACTACCAATGAACCTGAGTCGGAACTGGTAACAAAGAAACTGGTCACCAATAATATTCCAACCATCGAAGTAACCAGTGATATCGGGAATTCTTCAAGCAATGCAAAAAGCGATGTAGCCACATTTTCTTGAACAGCCGTGGCAATATCAGCAACACCATTAAGCTCCAGGAATATGGCACTACCACCAAAGGCCGACAACCACAAGAAAGTAATTAATGAAGGTACAATTAAAACCCCCAGAACAAACTCTTTTAAGGTACGCCCCCGTGAAATACGTGCGATAAACATACCCACAAAAGGAGACCAGCTGATCCACCATGCCCAGTAAAACACGGTCCATCCATTTTGCCAGTCCGACTGGCGATAGGTTTCTGTCCAGAAGCTTAGTTCAAAAAAGTTTTGTATATAATTACCGGTATTCTGCACAAATGAGTCGACAATAAAAATGGTTGGCCCCACAAAAATGACAAAAACAAGGAATACAGCTGCAATAACAATATTAATCTCACTTAGACGCTTAACACCGGCACTCAACCCGGCAACAACCGAGGCAGTGGCCCCCAGTGTTATGAACGTTATCAATATCACTTGTACATTAACCGTGTCGGGTAAATTAAAAAGGTGTGCCAAACCGGCACTCACTTGTTGCACACCCAAACCTAACGATGTTGCCAAACCAAACAAGGTAGCCACAACAGCCAAAACATTAATAATTTTACCTATTGGACCATGTACCCTCCGCCCTAAAAGCGGATAAAATACCGAGCTGATGGTCAGTGGCAACCCACGGTTAAAAGTGAAAAAGGCCAACGACATGCCAACAAGTGCATAAATAGCCCAGGCATGTAAGCCCCAATGCAAAAAGGTATATTCCATTGCCACGCTGGCGGCCTCAGCAGTGCCCGGTTCAACCGTTGGTGAATTAAAAAAATGATTTATGGGTTCGCCTACGCTCCAAAAAAGGATCCCAATACCCATTCCGGCACTGAACAACATGGCAAACCAGGCCCCTTTTGAAAATTCAGGTTTTGCTTTTACGCCACCAAGCCTGATTTTTCCGTATTTGCTAAATGCTATAAATAAAACAAAAATAAGAAAGAAGTTCACGGCAAGTATGAAAAACCATCCAGCCGAATCGGAAATAGACGTTTGAATTGAATTAAAGATGTTGGCCATCGGCTCACCAACAATGAGTGTTATGGCTATGAAAAGAACAATCACCACAGCCGCCGGCCAAAATACAGGCTTATCAACGTCAAAATATTTTTTGAAATTTTTCTTTTTTGAGGACGTTTTTTCTTGCAGTTCTTCGTTTGCCATCAGATATTAAGTTTGGTTAATACTTACAATCAATGTCAAACAATTTAAAAAAATAAAATCAATTCCCCAACAATGCTTTTGCATTTATAATGGCAGCTTCGTGAGGAGGGTCGCCGCCAAGCATCTTAGCCACCTCTGTTACGCGTTCATTTTCTGCTAGTTGCCGGATATCCGTTTCAACCTTATCGTTTGTTTCATTTTTAAACACACAATAATGGGCTGTCCCTTTCGAAGCTATTTGAGGAAGATGCGTAATATTGATTACCTGCATGTAGTTAGCCATTTTTGATAGAATTTGCCCCATTTTTGTGGCAATTTCCCCTGAAATTCCGGCATCAATCTCATCAAAAATAATGGCCGGCAATGCTTTCGAACGTGCCACTACCGTTTTTATGGCCAGCATCAAACGCGATAGTTCACCACCCGAAGCTACTTTGTTAATTTCCTCAGGGGCAACACCCTTATTTGCTGAAAACAAGAAATAAACATCGTCGTTTCCGGTAGAAATGAAATCCTTACGCTTGCCAATATCAATCTGCAATTTTGCATTGGGCATACCCAACTGCGAAAGATATCCTTGTATTTCTTTTGTAATACCGGGCAAAGCTTTCATCCTTGAATCGTGTAATTTGCCGGCAAAATATTCAACTTTCTTCCGGATTGTGTCAATTTCACCCTTCATCTTCTCAAGCTGTTCATCATACGATTCAGCTTCCTGAACTTTTTGATCAAACTCATCACGCAAAGCTATTAATTCACCAACAGTTTCAACCCGGTGTTTTTGCTGTAATGAATATATAACATTTAATCGGTCGTTTACAACTTCAAGCCTGCTGGGATCATATTCGGTAAGTTCGGCCAACCGCTCACATTCACCTGAGATATCCTGTAATTCAATGTGCTGACTTTCTAATCGCGAGTATAGCTCACCGGCTTCGGGAAAATAATTGCCAAGCCCTTGCATAATGCTTGCTGCTTCTTTCAATTGCGACAATGCAGCAAATTCAGCATTATCAAGAAGCTGATAAACACTGCCCAGCCCGGTTTTTATTTCCTCAGAATGGGTCAGCATTTCGCGCTCTTTCTCTAATTCCTCCTGTTCCCCATCAGCTAAACCGGCCTCTTCAAGTTGCTTAAATTGAAATGTGAAATAATCAAGGTCGGCTTTCGACTGTTGGGCAGCATCAGCAATTTCATTGTGCTTTTTTTGGAGTGCCCGCATTTCATTATAAACCAAACGGTAATCATTTATCAGCTTCTCGTGGCCACCATACCAGTCAATAACATTGAGTTGAAACACGTGGTTCACCAATTCAAGATTAGAATGTTGCGAGTGAATATCGATAAGATTGAGCCCCAGTTCACGAATAACCGATAGCTGAACAGGCGTATCGTTAATAAATGCCCGTGATTTACCCGAGGGGGTTATTTCCCGTCTTAAAATAATAGGGATTTCATAATCAAGGTCATTTTCTTTGAAAAAGTTTTTCAGTTTGCCGGAAATAATGTCATTCACAATAAACTTACCCTCAACAATACATTTCCCGCTTTCGTTGTTCAGCACCGACTTATCGGCCCTTTGCCCAAGAATAAGGCCCAAAGCCCCCATAATAATCGATTTTCCGGCACCGGTTTCACCGGTAACCACACAAAACCCGGGATTAAAAGCTACTTCCAGGTCACGAATTATCGCGTAATTCTTTATTGATAAAGATGACAGCATAGTTTATTGCATTTGATCTTCCTGGTTACTTTCAAGAATCTTTTCATATTTACCGGCATTCGAGGGATCGCATTCACTAAGGATATTGACAACACGTTCCTGTTCTGCAGGATATGAATTTGAGAAAATATTTACGATTTCGTTCGATTTCGCATCGAAAAACATTTGCGTGATATACAACCGCGAGCGTTTACGAAACACATCCTGAATAAGCTCAAGGCACTCTGCTATTTCAGCCCTGCCGGTTTCAACACTTTCCGACATGGCATCTAAACCTTTCCGGTGGTAATCGTAAATACACTGCCGGTATTCTGAATAGCTGCTGTTTAAAATATTTTCAACCAGCCAATACCGGTTGTAATCCGATTCGTAAGCCCTCCAGCCCCTGTACGTTGATGGAAAGTTCTGGGCATCGTTAACGATTTCACGTGCTTTTTGAAAATAATCGGTACCACCGTTTAACGAATAGGTATCGTAATCGAAACCTAAAATAACATATGCGTAGTAAGCTAAAATACTGGTAAGATTGTCCTTGTTTGCTGTTTCAGAATAATCGATAGACTGATATTCCTGATATTTACAGCGAAAACTCTCATCCCTTATATTAAGTACGGTGGTTTTATAAGAAGAACCGTAAGCCGTGCGTTTACTTTGTACGGTAATAGTGCCTTCATATTCATCGGATGATATTTGCCGGTTCAGTTGAATATTAATGCTGCACTCAATACGTTCGTTGTTTTTATAACTGTCAGAAGTCCACTGACGGTTGTTCATAAACTCGTACAAATCCATTTGCATGGTACGAAATATGTTCCTGTTTGCCCCGGTAATTTTACTTGCGTTAACACTGATATTGCAGCGCAATTCCTGCCCGAACGACTGGCTGACAAAAGCCATAAAAAGTATGATTAAAATCCGCTTCATTGTATCAGTTCAATTTTTTTCTAAACGACTAAAATATAAATTTTCTATTGTTGTTTGCCCGGTTTTGCCGAAATTAAATAATCAACAATATCTACAGCAACCTGCTGTTTAGTCTTTAACTCGAAATACGTCGTTTTATTATCTGCCCCAATAATTGAAATTTTATTGGTGTCACCCTGAAATCCCGCTCCTTCATCATTAAGCGAGTTCAAAACAATAAAATCAAGATTTTTCTTCTTCAATTTTTTCGAAGCATTTTCCTTTTCATTGTCAGTTTCAAGAGCAAATCCGGCCACAATTTGATGTTCATTTTTTAACCGTCCCAATTCAGCAGCAATATCAGGATTGGGGGTTAATTCGACATGCATGCTTTCAGCATTGCGTTTTACTTTTTTATCGTGTGTTACCAATGGCCTGTAATCGGCCACAGCAGCCGCCATAAT
>JAGYOI010000140.1 GCA_018399395.1 Prolixibacteraceae bacterium | reverse complement strand
GCTGAAGCTTCTTCGGGGAACAAATCAAGTTGGGCCATCACATCAAAAATGCGGTCGGCACCAAACGATATACCAACGCCCGAAACATCAGGCAGACCAAAAATACCGGTCAGATCGTCGTAGCGGCCACCACCGGTAATGCTGCCAATTTGCACATCGTTGGCTTTCACCTCGAAAATAGCACCGGTGTAGTAGTTTAACCCGCGGGCTAAAGTGAGGTCAAGCTCAACATCAATTCCCAACTCCAGGGCAGAGAAATAAGCAAACAACGATTTCATCTCACCCACGCCTTTCATGCCGGTTTCAGAACCCGCAACTACCTTACTAATTTGATCAATCTTTTCTTCGGTTGTGCCCGAAAGATTTAATATGGGCTGCAATTTTTCAATAGCTTCGTTGCTTACCCCTTTATCACTTAATTCGGCATTAACCTTTTCAATACCAATCTTGTCGAGTTTATCAATAGCCACGGTAATATCAACAATACGGTCGGCCTCGCCAATGGTTTCGGCAATACCTGCCAATATTTTGCGGTTATTGATTTTGAGCGTCACACTGATACCAAGCCGTTTGAAAACCTCGTCAACAATCTGCACCAGTTCAACTTCGTTCAACATCGAATTGCTGCCAATCACATCAACATCGCACTGGTAAAACTCACGGTAACGGCCTTTTTGAGGCCGGTCGGCACGCCAAACCGGCTGAATCTGGTAACGCTTAAACGGGAATGTCAATTCGTTCCGGTTCTGGACCACAAAACGGGCAAATGGCACGGTAAGGTCATATCGCAATCCTTTTTCCGAAATCTTGTTGGTGATTTTTACTGAATCGGGGTCAGCAAGAAAATCAACAGGCACTTTTTTCATAAAATCGCCCGAGTTCAGTATTTTAAACAATAGCTTATCACCTTCCTCGCCATACTTACCCATCAAAGTTGAAAGGTTCTCCATGGCAGGCGTTTCAATTGGCTGAAAGCCATATAACTCAAAAACATTTTTTATGGTATTGAAAATATAGTTGCGCTTCGCTGTAAGCTCGGGCAAAAAGTCGCGTGTACCCTTTGGTATCGATGGTTTCTGTGCCATTTTATTTTTTTTATAGACCTGCAAAATTAATGAAACCATTAACAGCTACAAATAAAAAACGTTGCAACCTTGCTACATTTTTCATGTCAATTATTTCATGTGTTAAGGGTGTGTAATAAATTAACCCTGCATAACCTGCTATTTGCCGATTTTTTTAGGTGTTTTACGGTAGAAAACTTTTAAAGTGAACAAAGTTTTCTACTTTTGCGTTATAATTGAAAATTATGGAGACAAGAGAGAAAATATTAAATGCAGCAGGTGAGCTATTTGTTAAAAATGGAATCAGGCAGATTACCATGGATACAATTGCACAACATTTAGGCATTTCTAAACGTACCATTTACGAAAACTTTAAAGACAAAAACGATCTGCTGTATAACTTTTTAACCGAAGAACTCAGCAAACACAAAAAAGAAATCATCAGCATCATGCAAAATGCAGACAATGTGATTGATGCACTTTTTTCATTTGGTGAATTTAACCAACAAAAGCTACAGAAAATCAACCCGGTATTTTTTGATGACATGAAAAAATACCATTCTCAAATCTTCCATACCGTTATACAAAATGAGAATTTCAGGAACTATGAAGTAACCTATACCATATTAAAACGCGGACTGAATGAAGGCACTTTCAGGAAAGAAATTGATATTGATATAGCCAACCGTTTCATACATCACATAATGGACTTCTTTCATAAACTGGAAGACGAGAAGGAATTTATTAACAAGTGCGACCACCAAAAGATTTGGACATCGGTTCATTTGCCCTATTTACGGGGGTTATGCACTGAAAAAGGGCAGGATTTAATTGAAAAATTCATGCTGAAATACGAAAACTTAAAAAATAATTAAAGTTTAAATAAAACAAATAGCGATGAAGTACAAACTCTTAACATTCACACTCCTCCTGCTCGGTGCAAACCTGCACGGTCAGGAAGTGGTTAAATTATCACTCAACGAGGCGCAGGCTTATGCGGTGGAGCACAACAAAACAATTGAAAATGCCCGCCTTGACATCTCCTCATCGGAAGCAAAAGTTAAAGAGTCGATAGCACAGGGATTGCCCCAAATTGACGCTACGCTCGACTGGATGACTTACTTTGGTTACGAAATGGAGTTCGACTTTTCAATGGGCGGTGGCGATTTTAACCCCAGTCCCGACCAAATGGCCGATGCCTGGAACAAAACCAGTGCACAATACCCTAATGTTACGCAGCAAGACCTGCAAATTTACCAGGCCGGAAGTTTTTTTGAACAGCAAATCAGCTCAATGGTACCTGCATCGACCATAAAAATGACCGATGCATCAACTGCCGCCGTTCAAATTGGGCAACTTATTTTCAGCGGTCAGTACTGGGCAGGCATAAAAGCATCCAAACTGGGCAAAAAAATAGCCGAAAAAGGGTTAGAGAACTCTATACTCGACATCAAAGAATCGGTTACCAACAGTTACCTGATGGCGCTGGTCACCCGTCAGTCGATCGAAACGGTAGAAGCTTCCATTGAAAACCTCAATGCCGTGAAAAAGCACACCGAAATGATGTACAAAGTCGGTATGGCCGAGCAAACCGATGTCGATCAGCTCAGCATACAGGTGACCATGCTCGAAAACAACCTCAGGTCGATGGAACGTGGCCTTTCCATGACCTACAGCATGTTGAAATTCCAGCTGGGGCTTCAATCGTCGCAACAAATTGAGCTTACCAATAACCTCGACGATGTAACAAACGAGCTCAACCCGCTAAAAGCAAGCGATACATTTGATGTTACCAACAACATCACTTATCAACTCACCAGCACCCAGTCGGAGCTCACCGAAAAAATGCTCGACATGGAAAAATGGAACTACGCACCAACCTTGTCGGGGTTTTACACTTATAACCAGAAACTGCTGACCACCGGTTTTGATATGACACCAAACCATATGGCCGGTGTTACCCTAAGTGTACCCATTTTTTCAAGCGGTAGCCGCAAACATAAAGTAACCCAGGCCAGAATAGAGCTTGACAAAGCACGAATCAACCAGGAAATGCTGAGAGAGCAACTTGAAATTCAACAAGATCAACTTCTGGCAGACTTAAAAAATGCAATTGAGAATCACGAAGCACAGAAAAAAAACGTGGAAATAGCAAACCGTGTGTATGAAAATATTGAACGTAAATATGAAGAAGGCATGGTTTCGAGCCTTGAGCTTACGCAAACAAACAGCAACTATCTTGAAGCCGAATCGAATTACATTCAATCATTAATGACCCTGCTGCAAGCGAAGGTTGCCATCAATAAATTATACAATCAATTATAAGAAACACAAAAAAACAATCATAATGAAACGAATTATCACTTTTGCAATTATTGGCCTCCTGTTTGCAGCGTGTGGCCAAAAACCCGAAGAAAAAACGGAAGACACATCAGCAACAACCCCCGCTGAAAGGATTTATCCTGTTAAGGTTCAGAAATTAGAAAAAACAATAATCGAAAGAACAACAGAATATTCAGCAAACCTGGAACCCCTGGAAAAACTTTTTGTTGCACCGGCAAACCCCGGGAAAATCACCAAAATACTGGTTGAAGTGGGCGACTTTGTTAAAAAGGGCCAACTGCTCATCCAAATGGACAAAAACCAATTGGAACAAGCTAAAATTCAGTTAAAGAATCTCGAAAAAGAGTATCAGCGGATGAAAGATCTTCTGGAAACCGAAAGCATTTCACAGCAGCAATACGACCAGGTTGAATCGCAGTACGAAGTAACCAAATCGAACATCGAGTTCCTGGAAGAAAATACTTCTATCACAGCTTCGTTTGATGGTGTTATCACAGCTAAATATTTCGAAGATGGTGAAGTTTTTAACGGATCGCCCAACACACAGGCCGGCAAAGCTGCAATTGTAACCCTTGAGCAGATATCAGTACTGAAGGCTACATTAAATGTT
Organism: Prolixibacteraceae bacterium; assembly: GCA_018399395.1. Classification (GTDB taxonomy): domain Bacteria; phylum Bacteroidota; class Bacteroidia; order Bacteroidales; family Prolixibacteraceae; genus Roseimarinus. The sequence goes on along the minus strand of JAGYOI010000140.1, from coordinate 988 downwards.
TCGGAACAATACTTCAACAAACTTTCAAACGGACAGGAAGTACAATTGTACAGCAATGTTTATCCCGATGAAGTTTTTAGCGGGAAAATTATGAACATCTTCCCGACCATCGACCCGCTTACACGTTCTTTTAACATCGAAGTAAAAGTGCCAAATTACAATCAGCAACTCCGCCCGGGAATGTTTGCCCGCTTGTCAATTGTAATTGAAAAAGCCGAAACCATTGTTGTACCTGCAATTTCAGTACTACAACAAGAAGGTACGAACAACCGCTACGTGTTCATCAATAAAAATGGCACGGCCAAGCGTGTAAACGTACAACTTGGAAAACGTTTTGATGACAAACTCGAAATTATTTCAGATGAAATTAAAAGCGGACAGCAACTTATTGTTGCAGGTCAGGCGGTTTTAATGGATAACGACAAAGTGGAAGTGAAAAACTAAGTAAAAGAGAAAAAAACAATGAGTATATATAAAGACGCAGTAAAACGGCCGATCACCACGATGCTGATTTTCGTTGGTGTAATGATCTTCGGGATATATTCGCTCGTACAGGTCCCGGTCGATTTGTATCCCGAAATGGAGATACCGGCGATAACTATTTACACCCAGTATGGAGGTGCCAATGCCGCCGATATTGAAACAAACCTCACAAAACCCATCGAGGATGCCCTTTCATCGGTAAGCGACATGAAAGAAATCACTTCAACATCGCGCGACAATGTTTCACTGGTAACGGTTGAATTTGAATGGGAAACCGACCTCGATGAGGCGGCAAACGATATACGGGATGCCCTCTCGTTTATCGAGGGGTTCTTACCCGAAGATGCGGAAGACCCCACCATCTTTAAATTTAATTCGAGCATGATGCCAATCCTGTTTTATGCAGTAACGGCCGAAGAAAGCCTCGAAGGCCTCGAAGAAATTATTGATGAAAAAGTGGTTACCCCGCTCAACAAAATCGACGCATTTATCATTCTTCTGACAA
>JAGYOI010000014.1 GCA_018399395.1 Prolixibacteraceae bacterium | reverse complement strand
TATTCTGCTATTATTGCAGAAATATTTCACGCAAGTATAAATGAAAACAAATGCCAGGTTTGTGGCGATTGTGTTACAAGCTGTGACAAAGGAGCAATTGTAAAGCCTTTCTATTGAGTGGGCTTAGGTGTTTTATAAACACAAGTCTATTATCTTCTGTCTATAATCTAAAAATCTTTTGTTCTACTTTATCTCATCAATATTAAAAGGTGTTTGCTGATAAACATGATAGTTGAGCCAGTTTTGAAAAAACAGGTTGGCATGGCCACGCCAGCGGACTACCGGGTGTTTTTCAGGATTGTTCTTTTTGTAATAATGTTTTGGAACACCAATGTCCATTCCTTTTGCTAAATCGCGTTTATATTCGTCATCAAGGTTGTAGGTCGAATATTCGAAGTGACCGGTAACAAATAGCTTCCGTCCCGTTTGTTCCTGAATAATGCCTATTCCTGCTTCTTCTGAATCGGCAATCACTTCAAGCCCGGGTATTTTTTCAATATCGGTGGCACGTACTTCGGAGTGGCGTGAGTGCGGCATGTGAAACTCATCGTCGAAACCACGGAACATTGGCAGTTTGGGATATTTAGCCACATGGTGAAATACACCGAATTTTTTTTGTGGCAAGGGGTATTTGGGTATACCATAATAATGATACAAGGCGGCCATCGATGCCCAACATATAAATAACGATGATTGTACATTATGCTCGGCCCATTCAAAAATGGTCCTCATTTCCTCCCAGTAATTCACATCTTCAAAATCGAGATGCTCAACCGGAGCACCGGTTACTATAAGACCGTCGTACTTTTTGTGGCGTATTTTTTCAAAGTCGGAATAAAACATTTCCATGTGCTCGGCCGGCGTGTTTTTTGGCGTATGTGCCATAACCTTTATCAGGTCAAGTTTGAGCTGCAAAGGTGTGTTCGACAGAAGCCGTATCAAATCGGTTTCGGTTGTGATTTTTACCGGCATCAGGTTAAGAACAGCAATGCGCAGTGGCCGAATATCCTGGTGCATGGCACGGGCTTCATCCATTACAAAAATGTTCTCTTCTTCGAGTGCTTTAATTGCCGGGAGCTTATGTGGTATATTTACAGGCATATTATTTAGTTGAAATTTATTACAAAAATAATAAATTAGTAAATAGTCATTAGTCATCAGTCATTGAGTCATTAGTAATCTTGATTCTAATACTAATTTGGTGGATGAAAACACCTAATGTTACATCAATAGATCGTTAGATTTTAGACATGAGACAATAGACATTTAAATTCAAGAGATTGAAAAAGATTGATTGCCTACGACAGATTGAAAAAATATATCTATTTCTAAGAATACAAAAATCAATCTACATCAATCACTTCAATCTCTCTCAATCTTTCTCAATCTTTCTCAATCTCTCTCAATCTCTCTCAATCTATACTTTATCAAAAGCCTGTTGCAGATCGGCCTTAATATCGTCGATATGTTCAATGCCAACCGACAAACGTAGCTGGTCGGGCAATACTCCGGCAGCCAATTGTTCAGTCTCGCTTAACTGTTGGTGCGTTGTTGAGGCCGGATGTATAATCAGCGACTTGGCATCACCCACGTTGGCCAGGTGGCTGATGAGCTCAACATTGTCAACCAGTTTCGATGCCGCTTGTTTGCCTGCTTTAAGTCGGAACGTAAGTACACCGCCAAAACCATTTTTAAGATATTTTTTGGCAAGTTGGTGGTACTTGCTGCTTTTAAGTCCTGCGTAGTTCACCGCTTCAACAGCCGGATGTTTTTCGAGCCATTTGGCAAGTTCAAGCGCATTATCAACTGTGCGTTGTACTCGTAGTGAAAGGGTTTCTAATCCCTGGAGCAACTGCCATGAGTTAAACGGGCTAATGGCAGGGCCAAAATCGCGTAATCCTTCAACACGCAGGCGAATGGCAAAGGCGATGTTTCCAAACGGCCCGTCAGCCCCAAACACATCCCAGAAAACCAGTCCGTGATATCCTTCTGAAGGCTCGCTGAATTGAGGGTACTTACCGTTTCCCCAGTTGTAATTTCCGGCATCAACAACAATGCCGCCAACACTGGTTCCGTGGCCGCCAATCCACTTTGTGGCCGATTCAACAACAATGTTTGCTCCATGATCGATGGGACGGAACAAGTACCCGGCTGCACCAAATGTATTATCAACCACCAATGGGAGGTCGTGTTTTTTGGCCAGTGCCGCTATTTTTTCCCAATCGGGCACATTGAAGTTGGGATTTCCAAGATTCTCGACATATAGAGCCTTCGTTTTATTATCAATTAATTTTTCAAACTCTTCGGCCGTATCGTCTTTTGCAAAACGGGCTTCAATTCCCAGTCGTTTAAACGATACTTTAAACTGGTTAAATGATCCACCGTACAAAAATGGCGAGGTTACAAAATTGTCGCCAGCCTCAAGTATATTAGTTAGTGCCAGAAACTGTGCTGAGTGCCCTGAAGCTGTTGCAACTGCCGCTACTCCGCCTTCGAGGGCTGCAATGCGTTGCTCAAACACATCGGTGGTGGGGTTCATCAGCCGGGTATAGATGTTTCCAAATTCTTTCAGCCCGAACAGGTTGGCACCATGTTCTGAATTTTTAAATACGTAAGAAGTGGTTTGATAAAGTGGTACGGCACGCGACAGTGTTGTCTCGTCAGGAGTATGGCCTGCATGTACCTGTAATGTTTCGTAATGATAATTTTTCGACATAACGTTTTATTTTTTTGAATGTTATCAGACAAGATAAGAATGTGTGCTGAAAAGATTGAGGTGCGCATGTACACAAATAACACAATAAACCTATTTGCTCATGCGCATAAGCATTCGCATCATCATAGGCATGATTGCCATGATGTAAAATGAAGTGATATTTTCGGTGCGTTTGCTCATTACTATTGTTTTGGTAGGACAAACATAATGAATTTTAGGCGACAAATGCAAATCAAAAATGATTTTTTGTCCGCTTAATGATTTCTTAATATTAAGACAAAAAAGTATGATTCTATATTTTTATTGATGATTTAAAAGTGATTTTCGAATTATAAAAATATGATTTCAACTATTCTGTGAGGTCAGCGATTGAATATCATAAAAAAGCCGAATCATATCTGACCCGGCTTTAATTTATTTTTTGTGGAAGTATAATTAACTGGCTTTCAGTAATGCCATTCCCGCTTTTTCAATTTTTTCACTTGTGTATTTTCGGTTAACTTCAAACGTTTTTTTGCCGTTTGATGGTAACTCGAACATCGCGTCTGTCATAATCGTTTCACAAATCGATCGTAATCCGCGGGCTCCAAGTTTGTATTCAACAGCAACATTTACGATATAGTCAAGGGCTTCATCCGTAAATTTCAGTTCTATGCCATCAATTTTGAAGAGCTTGTTATATTGCTTGACAATCGCGTTTTTAGGTTCTGTGAGAATCCTTTTCAACGTTGCAGGCTCAAGTGGATCGAGATAAGTGAGTACGGGTAGCCGCCCGATAATTTCGGGTATCAGCCCGAACGATTTCAAATCCATTGGCGCGATATATTGCATCAGGTTTTCCCTGTCGATTGATGATGCGTGCTCTACGGCATTAAAACCAACAACCTGGGCATTCATGCGTTGTGATATTTTACGCTCGATACCATCGAAAGCACCACCACACATAAACAAGATGTTTTTGGTGTTCACAGGAATCATTTTCTGTTCAGGGTGTTTACGGCCCCCTTGTGGCGGAACGTTAACAACCGAACCTTCAAGTAATTTCAGCAACCCTTGCTGTACGCCTTCGCCCGATACGTCGCGGGTAATCGATGGATTGTCGCCTTTGCGGGCAATCTTATCAATTTCATCAATAAAAACGATTCCCCGCTCGGCAGCTTCAACATTGTAATCGGCGGCTTGTAACAGTCGTGTTAAAAGGCTTTCAATATCTTCGCCAACGTAGCCGGCTTCAGTAAGAACAGTTGCATCAACAATAGTAAAAGGAACGTGCAGCATCCGTGCAATGGTACGTGCCAGTAAGGTTTTGCCTGTACCGGTAGGGCCAACCATTATGATGTTTGATTTTTCAATCTCTGTTTCGTCATCATCAATAACTTGTCCCAATCGTTTATAATGATTGTAAACCGCCACCGATAGAATTTTCTTTGCATGATTCTGCCCGATTACATATTTATCAAGAAACTCTTTAATTTGTGCCGGCTTCATTAGTTCAATCGATTTTAAATCGAATGTGTCGCCTTTACTTTTTAGTTCTTCCTCAACAATGTTGTGGGCCTGCTCGATACAGCGGTCACAAATGTGCCCGTCCATGCCGGCAATCAGCAATTCAACTTCATTTTTCTTTCTCCCGCAAAATGAACATTTATCCATTTAGATCCTTCCTTTATTATTTTTTATTACGAGTTAATACCTGGTCGATCATTCCATAATTTTTAGCTTCCTCGGCAGTCATCCAATAATCACGGTCTGAGTCTTTCTCAACTGTTTTGATTGGTTTGCCTGAATGCTTTGCAATAATCTCGTATAGTTCTTTTTTCAACTTCAATATTTCGCGGGCCGTAATTTCAATATCACTGGCCTGTCCCTGAGCTCCACCCATAGGTTGGTGAATCATTACACGTGAGTGGGTTAGGGCCGAGCGTTTGCCTGGTGCCCCGGCTGTTAACAATACAGCTCCCATCGAAGCGGCCATTCCTGTGCAAATTGTCGATACATCGGATGTTATAAACTGCATAGTGTCGTATATACCTAAGCCCGCATGAACCGATCCGCCCGGTGTGTTAAAGTAAATTTGAATATCTTTTCCCGGGTCGGTTGAGTCGAGAAACAACAACTGTGCCTGAATGATATTGGCTACATAGTCATCAATCGGAACGCCTAAAAAGATGATGCGGTCCATCATCAAACGTGAGAATACGTCCATTGTGGCAATATTCAACTGGCGCTCTTCAATAATGGTTGGTGAAATATAGCTGCCATAAGCCGATGACATGTACTTGTCGAGCGATAAGCTACTGATGCCCATGTGCCCGGTGGCATATTTTTGAAATTCTTTTTTATGATCCATATTTTTAAATTCTTTTGGGTTAACCTGGGTGTAAATTAACAAAATACCTGTGTATATGTTGGTCACAAAGGTAGAAAAAAATAAATAACAGCATCACAATATAATGCTATTGGGATAAACCGTTTGGGTAATATAATAAAAAAAGCCGAACAGTAATGCCCGGCTCAAATATAGTGTGTTAAGGTTTTCTAATTTTGTTCAAGCATTTTGTCGAATTCTTCTTTCGAAACAGTTTTTTCTTCAACGTTAACTTTCGATTTAACGACTTCCATCACTTTGTCTTCAACTTTTTTGGTGTAAAGGCGGTTGCGGTCTTCTTCTTTTGTTAACATTTGTTGTGCAAAACCTTCGAGGTGTTCTTCCGGTACGTTGAACATTCCGTATTGGCGGAACTGCGCAGCCGCAATTTCCTTGGCCAGGTCGTTCACTTCGCTTTCGTCAACTTTTATGTCGTTTTCTTTAGCAATGCTGTCTTTGATTATCTGCCATTTAAGGTCAGCCAAAAATGCTTCAAAGTCACTTTCAATTTGCTCTTCTGTGAGGTCTTTATTTGCAGTTTTGAGCCACCTCTTCAGGAATGCCTCGGGGAATTCCATGTTCGATTTCGATAAAAGTGTATCGCGTGCATCAATTGCAAACTTATGGTCGGTTGCAGGTTTGTAAGCTTCTTCGATTTCTTTTTTCACCTGCTCACGGAAAGCTTCTTCATCTTTAATCCCGGTTTCTTCACCGTACACCTTTTTGAAAAAGTCTTCGTTAACCTCTGCTTCTACAAACTTTTGAATTTCGTTTATGGTAATTTTAAAATTACCTTCAACTTTTTCAGCTTCTTCTTTTTCAATGTTTAGCAGATAGCCAATTTCTGTATCATTGGGATATGCCTTTTTGACATCAAAAACAACAACATCTCCGGCTTTTTTACCGATGAATTCTTTTTTGATGTCTTCGTCTTTGATGACATCAATAGAAAGGAGGGCATTATCTACCTTGTGACCATCTTCTTTTTCATTTCCGTCAGCATCAAGTTGAACAAGGTCGCCGCGAACTGTGCTTTCAGCTTCAACTACATCAATGTCTTTCGACTCGCCAAAGCGGTTGGTGTACGACTTAATGTGTTCATCAATAAGATCGTCGGTTATTTCAACATTATATTGAACGTATTTGCTGCGCTTGTCAAGGTTTATCTTGGGCTCGGGAGCAAAGCCGATATCAAATACAAATTCGAATTCGGTATCCTTATCCCAGTCAATATCTTTTTGTTGTTCTTCGTTTGGAAGTGGTTCACCAAGAATGTTAAGTTTTTCCTTCACCAGGTACGATGACAGTTCGTGTGTTAAGATTTTGTTAACCTCGTCAATCAATGCTGCTTTACCATACATTTTTTTCACAAGGCCCATGGGTATTTTGCCTGGCCTGAAACCTGGCATGTTGGCTTTTTTCTTGTAATCTTTAAGTACATCATCAACTTTAGCCTCGTAGTCGGCTTTGTCAATTGAAACGCGAATTATTCCGTTTAATTCGTCGATGTTTTCCCTGGTAATATTCATCTAACAAGATACTTAAGTTAATAATAATATTTGTAAGGTTTTTGCACCTCTCTGTATAATAAACTTAAAACCGTTCGGATCCATTTTGGTTCCAAACGGTTTGGCCATTTAGTGCGGGCGAAGGGACTCGAACCCCCACGTCATAGACACTAGATCCTAAGTCTAGCGCGTCTACCAATTCCGCCACGCCCGCAGAATTGCGGTGCAAATGTAAAACTATTTTTTGAAAATCGGCAACATTGAATCATTAAAAATACTAATGCTCGAATTTCTCGCGTTTTTTCCTTAACTCAAAGTTTTGCCCCAAATAAACCTTTCGTACCATCTCGTCTGAAGCAAGGTCTTCGGCTGAGCCGGCTTTTAAAATATCTCCTTCGAATAAAAGGTACGAACGGTCGGTAATAGCCAATGTTTCGTGCACGTTGTGGTCTGTGATTAATATTCCGATATTGCGATCTTTCAGGTGGTAAACAATGTTTTGAATGTCTTCAACAGCAATGGGGTCAACTCCGGCAAAAGGTTCATCAAGTAAAATGAATTTTGGGTTGATGGCCAGTGCCCTTGCTATTTCAGTTCGGCGCCGTTCACCACCCGAAAGTTGTATGCCCTTACTGTCGCGGACTTTTTGCAGGCCAAACTCTTGAATTAACGATTCTGTTTTTTCTTTTTGCTCTTCTTTTGAAGTATTAGTCATTTCCAGTACTGCTTTAATGTTGTCTTCAACACTCAGGTGCCTGAAAACTGATGCTTCTTGCGCGAGGTAACCGATTCCTTTTTGTGCCCGGCGATAAACGGGTAAAGAGGTTATATCTTCATTGTCAAAAAAAATTCTTCCACTATTGGGTTGCACCAATCCTACAATCATATAAAACGAGGTGGTTTTCCCGGCACCGTTAGGCCCTAAAAGGCCTACTATTTCTCCCTGGTTAAGCTCAATGCTTACTCCTTTTACTACAGTGCGTTTGCGGTAGCGTTTTACAATATTTTCGGCCTTTAACTTCATTTATATGTTTATTAATCAATTCTCTGAAAGTTCGGTGTTGTCAATATTTCGTTGTTGCTTACGCATTTCGTAACGTGAAATATGGATACTTATTTCATATAGCGTAACCAATGGTACGCAAACCAATATCTGACTGAACACATCGGGTGGCGTTATAATGGCACTCATAATTAGCAACACCACATAAGCATGCTTCCTGTATTTGCGCATAAATGTTGGCGTTAGCAGTCCTACTTTGCTTAAAAACAGAGTGGCAACAGGAAGCTCGAAAATTACGCCCGATGCAAATGTAACCGAGGTTAAGGTACCTATGTATGAGTTTAATTTTATAGTGTTTTGTACTTCGTTACTTACATTGTAGCTTCCAAGGAAGTGAATGGAAAGGGGGGCAATAAGGTAATATCCAAACAAAACACCAGTTAAAAAAAGCACTGAGGTGTAAAAAACCCCGCCAGTGGCATATTGCGATTCGTTTTTGTGGAGCGCAGGTCTTATGAAACGCCATATCTCCAATATGATATAGGGGCTGGCAACAATAATGCCGGCAACCAGTGAGACTTTAATGTGCGCTATAAACTGGCCTGCCATGTCAATGTTGACGATCTCGAGCGGGGTGTTATTAATGGCTAGGGCAGTAGAATTGGTGCCCAATATGCTGTTAAACCATTCGTTTAAATTGGCAAAGAGCATATTTGTAGGGAATGTGGGCGTTTTGGGCTTTAATATAACTTCGTTGAAAATAAAGTCACGGTTGATAAAAGCAATAACCATAAATATAAAAGCACTTGCCACGGCCCTGACAATATGCCACCGTAATTCTTCCAAATGCTCAATAAAGGTCATTTCTTCTTCAGTCGACCTGTTTTTTTTTCTTTTTGCCATGTTCTTCGGTTATAACCGACAAATATACACACAAACAGCAATTATGCAATATGTCAGGATAGGGTAATTATAGTGTTCTGTATATCTGAGAGGTAAGGTGAACTGATGACGATAGTTTCATTTTCATATTATTTTATAGTGCAGGAATGTTAATATTTATAAAATCAATTTTTCAGAAACCGAATAATTATTACCTTAGTATTTCGATCTGACGAGAAGGATTGGTTTTTTTTAATAATTTAGGGAGTAAAAATCTGATAATGGGAAATAGTCAGTATTTAACCGAAAAGTTACAGCAGTATTTTGGGTTCGACCGTTTTAAAGGCGATCAGGAAGAAGTAATTGAGAGTATAATGGAAGGCAAAGACACATTTGTGTTAATGCCAACAGGTGGTGGTAAGTCGTTATGTTATCAGCTTCCGGCATTATTGCTTGAGGGTACGGCTATTGTTATTTCACCCCTGATTGCTTTGATGAAAAATCAGGTTGATGCGATCAGAAATTTTGGCACCGACGATGGTATTGCTCATTTTTTGAATTCATCGTTATCGAAGGCAGCGATACAAAAAGTACGTGAAGATATTCTGGGAGGAAAAACAAAACTTTTGTATGTAGCCCCCGAGTCGCTTACAAAGCAAGATAATATAGATTTTTTCAAGAAAATCAACATTTCATTTTATGCTGTTGACGAAGCCCATTGTATATCTGAGTGGGGTCACGATTTTAGGCCTGAGTACAGGAGAATCAGACCGATTGCTGCCGAAATAGGCACAGCACCTGTGATGGCCCTAACGGCTACAGCTACGGCAAAAGTGCAACACGACATACAAAAAAACCTGGGGATGCTTGAAGCCAATGTGTTTAAGTCGAGCTTTAACCGCCCCAACCTTTATTACGAGATAAGGCCAAAAGTTAAACCCACAACCGAAATAATTAAGTTCATTTCAAACAATACCGGTAAATCGGGTATTATTTATTGCCTTAGCCGCAAGAAAGTGGAAGCGTTGGCCGAAAACCTGCAGGTTAACGGAATAAAAGCATTGCCTTATCATGCCGGGATGGACGCGGCAACCCGTTCGAAGCATCAGGATATGTTCTTGATGGAAGAAGTGGACGTTATAGTGGCAACCATCGCTTTTGGTATGGGCATAGACAAGCCGGATGTACGTTTTGTAATTCATTACGATATTCCCAAAAGCCTTGAGGGGTATTATCAGGAAACTGGCCGTGCCGGCCGTGATGGTGGTGAAGGTAAATGTATTACCTTTTATAGTTATAAGGACATTCAGAAGCTCGAAAAGTTTATGCAGGGTAAGCCCGTTGCTGAACAGGAAATAGGCACCCAGTTGTTGCTCGATACGGTTTCATATGCCGAGTCATCGGTTTGTCGCCGAAAAATATTGTTGCACTATTTTGGCGAAACATACGAACCTGAAAACTGTAATGCCTGTGACAATTGTCTTCATCCAAAAGAAAAGATTGAAGCGAAAAAAGAAGTGGTTACAGCACTTGATGCCATACTGAAAGTGAACCAAAAGTATAAGATGGAGCATATAACCAACATTTTAATTGGGAATAAAAATGCAGCCATTAAATCGTTTAAACACGACCAGCTTGATATTTTTGGTAAAGGGAAAGAGCACGATGCCCGTTTTTGGCATGCTATATACCGCCAGGCTATGATCGCCGGTCTTATTAATAAAGACATTGAAAACTACGGACTGTTAAAAATGACTGAGGCCGGGTTTAAATTTATCGAGCAACCTACATCGTTTATGATGGTTAAAAACCACGATTACGAAGCCGATGTTGAGGAAGCTTCAAGTGCGCCTTCAGGTGGCTCCGGCGATCCGCAATTGTTTAAAATGCTTAAAGACCTGCGGAAAAAAGTGGCTAAACGAAAAGAGCTGCCACCGTTTGTTATCTTCCAGGATCCTTCGCTTTCCGATATGTCCATCCAGTATCCTGTAACAATGCAGGAGCTGCAAAATATCCAGGGGGTAGGGCAAGGGAAGGCCATGCGTTACGGGAAAGAATTTATTGACCTTATAAAGCAGTATGTCGAAGAGAACGATATTGAACGACCTCAGGACATGGTGGTTAAGTCGGTAGCAAAAAAATCAAAAAACAAGGTGACGATTATTCAGAATATCGACCGTAAAGTATCGCTCGATATTATTGCAGAGTCGCTTGGCCTTGGTTTTGAAGATTTACTGACCGAGCTCGATGCTATTGTTAATTCAGGTACAAAAATCAATATTGATTATCATATTGACGAAGTAATGGACCCTGATACGCAGGACGATATCTTTGATTATTTTAAAGAAGATTCGGAAGAAGGAAGCATCGAAGAAGCCGTTGCTGAACTGGGTGAAGAAGATTACAGCATTGAAGATATTCGCTTGATGCGCATTAAGTTTATATCTGAACTTGGGAACTAAGAAGCTGTTCGAGTATAAATGCACAACTGCCTTGGGTTACTTTTGTGCCAAATTCTTACGCTTTAAGTGAATCTTGATTTTATTACTTTTTTAGAAAAATTATATACTATGAATTCAGAGCAACTTTTTAACCAGATAAAGCAGAAACGAAGTTTTTTGTGCATAGGGCTTGATACCGATATCCAGAAAATACCCCGTAGCTTGCTTGATACAAGCGATCCGGTTTTTGCTTTTAATAAAGAAATAATTGATCATACACATGATCTTGCAGTGGCTTACAAGCCAAACCTGGCATTTTACGAATCTCTTGGTGCGCAAGGGTTAATCAGTCTTGATAAAACCGTGAAATACATTCGCGGGAAATGCCCCGATATGTTTATTATTGCCGATGCCAAGCGTGGTGATATTGGCAATACCTCAAATTTGTATGCCCGTACATTTTTCGATCATTTCGATTTTGATGCTGTAACTGTAGCACCCTATATGGGCGAAGATTCAGTAAAGCCTTTTATGACTTATCTTGATAAGTGGGTTATTCTGCTGGCTTTAACATCTAATAAAGGTGCTTTCGATTTTCAGTTTCTTGAAGACAATGATTCCGGTGACAAGCTATACGAAACCGTATTAAAAAAATCGCAAGCATGGGGTACAACCGATAATATGATGTATGTGGTTGGTGCCACAAAAGCAGAGAGACTTGCAGGTATTCGTGACATCGTGCCCGATCACTTTTTACTTGTTCCCGGGGTGGGCGCCCAGGGTGGAAGTTTGCAGGAAGTGGCCAAATACGGCATGAACAGTCAATGTGGTTTGCTGGTTAATTCGTCGCGTGGCATTATTTACGCTTCAGATGGTGCAGATTTTGCAGAAAAAGCCCGCGAGCAGGCCGAGGGCGTACAGTTAGAAATGGAAGAATTGTTGCTGGGAGCAAACTTGCTTTAATTTAAAACCCTCTTAAAGTATGAAACATGAACGAAGAACTCCTCCAATATGCATGGAAACACCGTCTTTTTGAAACTCAAAACCTCAAAACCATATCAGGCGAGCCTGTTGAAGTATTAAAGCCCGGCACCTGGAATTATGATTCAGGCCCTGATTTCTTTAACGCGACCGTCAGGGTAGGTCAAACAAAATGGGTGGGGAACATTGAAATTCATCAAAAAACATCCGATTGGTTGTCCCACAACCATCAACACGATGAATCATATAATAATGTGATTTTACATGTAGTGGCAAAGCATAACCGGGATGTTGCACTGCCTAACGGGAATTATCTGCCCACTGTTGAAATTGAAATTCATCCCTCGCTTTTAAAGAATTATGAGCAGCTAATTTCGCAGAAAGATACACCAGCCTGTGGTAATTATATTTATGCTGTTAACCCGGTTTATGTCCGTTCGGCGATGGATGCAATGCTGGTTGACAGGCTGAATAGTAAAACAAGCATTATTGCAAAAAATCTCGCACAAAACAAGAATAACTGGAATGAGACTTTCTATCAGCATCTGGCTTCAAATTTCGGGTTCAAAGTGAATGTATTGCCATTTGAGATGCTTGCCCGTTCACTTCCTTTAAAAACATTGGGGCACCATAGTCGTGATATTCTACAAACCGAGGCATTGCTTTTCGGTCAGTCGGGATTGCTGAACGAAACCTTGATCGGTGACGATTATTTTCTGTCGCTTCGCAAAGAATATCAATATCTTGCTTCAAAGTACAAGCTTAAAGGAATTGATGGATTTTTATGGAAGTTTATGCGTTTGCGTCCTGCCAATTTTCCCACCATACGGATTGCCCAATTTGCAAGTTTGCTATGTCATTCCGAGGCGCTTTTGTCGAAAATAATTGATACAGAAAAACCGGAGGAGATACTTCAATATTTTCAGGTTAAAGCATCGGGATATTGGGATACACATTATCGGTTTAATAAAACGGCTCCTGAAAAAATTAAATGGTTTGGTGTTTCATCGCGTAATAACTTAATAATAAATACAGTGGTGCCTTTTTTATATTTGTATGGCGACCGTAATAATAAACCTGAACTGAAAGCCAGGTCAGTTAAACTGCTTGAGGCCATTACCCCCGAAAATAACCACATTATCAAACTATGGAAATCACTCGGTATCCCGGTTGAAAATGCTTATGATACACAGGCATTGATCCAGCTTAAAAATGAATATTGCAATAAAAAAAGATGCCTCGAATGTCAAATTGGGGCTAAACTTTTAAAACATGAGATATTAACAGGTATTTGATATTCTTCTGATATCCATTAAAAAGTTAAGGATTAATGGTCTGGATTGAAGAAAATTAATTACTTTTGCGGAAATTTGGCTTTAAGTCAAACTTTTAATGTTGCGCGGTTGAAATCAAAAAAAGATTCTGCAGCGTAATTATCGAATAGTTTAACTTTTTAATATTTAATG
>JAGYOI010000139.1 GCA_018399395.1 Prolixibacteraceae bacterium | reverse complement strand
ACGCGATGCCTACGAAAACCTCGAAGTGGGAAGTTTTATGAAAGAGTTGGTGTACGACGAGGTGCTGCCGGTACTTGACGGCTCGGAAAAAGAGCTTAAAAAGTTTGCCAAGAAAATACTGGAGCGCTTTGCCAATCCTTATATCCGCCACCAATGGCAAAGTATAGCACTGAACGCCATGTCGAAATGGGAAACCCGTAACCTGCCATCGTTACTGAACTTTCACGAGAACCACAACATGTTGCCACAAAAACTGGTGTTTTCGCTGGCTGCCATGATAGCTTACTTTAAAGGCGAAGCTGAAGGAGAAGAATACAACATGCAGGAAGACCAGTGGATCCTGGATTTTTATAAAGATGCATGGGGGCAGTGCGACGGCCGGCCAATTTCGGTTTACGAATTGGTTGAAAAAGTACTCAAACTGGATAGAATTTGGAAACGCAACCTGAACGAGATTCCAAACCTGACATTAACGGTTAGTCACTACTTGTTCCTGATTGAGCAAATAGGTATGAGGAAAGCAGTAAAAGCGGTATTGAGCCAGGATAACCCGCTGATGAAAATCACCATTGATAATATGAACAACTAAGATATGGAGCAATTCATTAAAATAAACCCGTCCGACAATGTGATAATTGCACTTAAAGATTTTAGTGCAGGAGAAAGCTTTGACGTTGATGGAAGAATAATTACAATTAACAACGATGTGCCGCGCGGCCATAAGATAGCGATATCTGAAATAAAACAAGGCGATGACATTCTAAAATATGGTGTACCCATAGGTCATGCACTGAACAACATTACAGCCGGAAGCCATGTTCATGTACACAACCTGAAAACCAACCTGGCCGGTACAACAGAATACCGTTTTGACCAAAAACTGAACGAGCTAACACAACAAAACCGCGGACTGACATTTAAAGGTTTCAAAAGGTGGAACGGAAAAACGGGAATTAGAAATGAGCTGTGGATCGTACCCACTGTAGGCTGTATAAATGGCCAGGCCCAAATGATTATCGACCGCTTCAAGCAGGAAGTCGCCCCTGTCAACATCGATTCCATTGAGGTTTTCAAACACAGCTATGGCTGCTCGCAATTGGGCGACGACCACGTGAACACACAGAAAGCACTGGCCGATGTGATAAACCACCCCAATGCTGGTGCCGTATTGGTTATGGGACTGGGCTGCGAAAACAACCAGATTGAGCAACTGAAAGAACATATTGGCGATTACAACCCTGAGCGCGTTAAATTTATGGTAGCCCAGGAGGTAGAAGACGAGATAGAAGCCGGACTTGAATTGCTGAAAGGACTGTACGAATCGATGCGATACGACCAGCGTGAAGAGTGCCCCCTTTCGGAGTTAAAAATTGGACTGAAATGTGGTGGCTCCGATGGTCTCTCGGGCATAACTGCTAACCCGCTCGTAGGTGCTTTCTCCGATTTTCTGGTAGCGCAAGGTGGCACAACCATCCTCACCGAAGTACCCGAAATGTTTGGCGCCGAAACCCAACTGATGGAACGGGCTGAAAACAGTGAGGTGTTTGATAAAACGGTTAGCCTGATTAACGACTTTAAGGATTACTATCTGAAAAATGAATTGCCGGTGTACGAAAATCCGTCGCCGGGAAATAAAAAGGGCGGCATTACCACCCTTGAAGACAAATCGTTGGGGTGTACACAAAAAGGCGGCACCGCTACCGTGGTTGATGTATTGAAATACGCTGAACCGTTGAAGAAAAATGGGCTGAACCTGCTGTCGGCCCCGGGAAACGATTTGGTTGCTGCATCGGCACTGGGCTTTAGCGGATGCCAGATGGTATTGTTTACCACCGGCCGTGGAACCCCGTTTGGTAGTTTTATTCCCACCATGAAAATATCGACCAACAGCGATTTGTATCAGCGTAAACGCAACTGGATTGATTTTAATGCCGGAACCCTGGTTGAAGGTAAAACTATTGATGATCTACTGGAAGAATTTATTGAATTTGTAATTAAAACAGCCAATGGCGAAAAGCTGAACCACGAGATGACAGGTTTTAAGGAAATCGCCATTTTCAAGACAGGGGTGACACTGTAAACCTCCCATACATCAGAGCATACTCCAACTCCAACGCGAGTCTAAAGCTTTTCCAGAGCAGGAAACGCAATGGAGCATGCTCTGCTTGCTTGTGGTTTGGCTCAATAACTGATAAAACATTCTCATAAAGTGTAACCCTAAATAAAACCGACCGAACAACTTTTTTTATACCTTTACGGTATGAGACTTACAGCATACCAAGCGGAAACAATAAAAAAATTGTCTAAAAAACATTTTGGGGCACAATCCACAGTATGCCTGTTTGGCTCAAGAACTGACGATAATAAAAAGGGCGGGGACATCGATCTTTTTATTCAAAGCATAGATGAATCAAATTTCACAATCGAAAAAAAAGTACACTTCCTTGCCGAACTAAAAACAAAAATTGGCGATCGGCATATCGATGTTGTTTTCGACACTAATAACACCCGGCAAAAGAAAAAATTTTACCGCTCGGCCACCCATCACAAAGCAGAATTATAAAGTAAATATTTTAGAGCCATGGAAAAATGGGAATTAAATGACAGACTGTTTGAAGCATCACAACTTTGTTCGATACACAACGAACGAATGACATTCGCTCATACAAAAATTAAGAATTATTTTCCGCTCAACATTAATAATTACTCGAACCTGAAACCTGAGGATTTGAGTTTCTTCGACCAGCTTATTTTTCGTTTCTCAAAAATGCAGGATAGCATGGGGGGTAAATTATTCCCAGCAATACTGGAAAATCTGGGAGAGGAAGTGAAAGGCATACCCTTTATAGATCAATTATCCAAACTTGAAGAACTCTACATTATTCAAAATGCGAACGACTGGATTCTACTTCGCGAAACAAGAAATATCGTAACACACGAGTATCCTTTCATTACCGATGAGGTAATTCAGGGGCTCAACCTTTTAAACGAACATTTTTTTCTTCTTACCGAAATATGGGAAAAAGTAAAAGAATACATTGTGGCTCGTTACGGATTTAACATTCCGTAAATGCATATAAAATCCATAAACTGCTCAATACATGCATAATATAAACTAAAAATTCGAACTTACTTTTCGGTAAATTTTGAAGTATATTCATGCTTCCGTAACATATTTCTTTTTTCTAAAATATTTTTTAAATGCGCTAGCCTTACCCCCGCATATTAAATATAACAGTTCTTACCTGTAAAAATGCACATAAAACCAACAAATTAGCGTACATTGCGCCCCACAAATATGGGGCAATAAATATACCCCGCTTATATAATTATATGACATTTAACGATTTAGAATTAATTGAGCCTATCAAAAAGGCTATAAAAAACGAAGGATACACTACTCCTACCCCAATCCAGGAACAAGCCATTCCAATTTTACTTAACAAGCGCGACCTGATGGGTTGTGCACAAACCGGCACCGGCAAAACGGCTGCTTTTTCTATTCCTGTTCTACAGCTTCTGCACGAAAGTTCAACACAAGAAAAAGGCAGGAAAAAAATTAAAGCACTGATAGTTACACCTACCCGTGAACTGGCCATCCAAATTGACAACAGCATTTCAGATTATGGAAAATATACCGGTTTAAGCCACACAGTTGTTTTTGGCGGTGTTTCGCAACACGCACAAACACAAGCCCTCAGAAGAGGTGTTGACATTTTAACTGCTACACCCGGACGCTTGCTTGACCTTATCAACCAAGGCTTTATCAAGTTAAACTCGATTAAATATTTTGTGCTGGACGAGGCCGACCGCATGCTCGACATGGGTTTTCTGAATGATGTGAAGAAAATCATCAAACTACTGCCCCAAGAACGTCAGTCGTTGTTTTTCTCGGCTACCATGCCCTTATCGATTGTTGATTTGGCTAATTCTATACTGAATAATCCCGAACATGTTTCGATAACACCTGAAACAACCACAGCCGAAACGGTTGACCAATCACTTTACCATGTAAGTAAAGACAATAAACGCAACCTGCTGTTGGAATTGCTGGATGATGAAAGTATCAACTCGGCCCTGGTATTCACCCGCACAAAATATGGAGCCGATAAACTTGCCCGCTTACTTAACAAAAAGGGCATAAAAACAGAGGCTTTGCATTCGAACAAGTCGCAAATGGCTCGCCAAAAGGCGTTGAAAAACTTCAAGAAACAATATACCAAAGTACTAGTTGCCACCGATATTGCAGCCCGGGGCATTGATGTTGACGACCTTTCATGTGTTATCAACTTTGAGATACCGAATATTGCCGAAACCTACGTTCACCGCATTGGCCGCACCGGACGTGCAGGAGCAGCAGGCCGTGCCATTTCGCTGTGCGACACCGACGAACTTCCATACATTAAGGATATCCAGAAACTTATTTCAATGAGAATTGAAGTGGTTAAAGAGCACCCTTATCATCTCGAAAGCAGTTCCAGTGATTTTAAACAGGAAACAAACAAACCGAGAAATAATAATCAAAGGAAGAAGAAGAGCCCATATCGTGGCAAAAGGCGATATCAGTCATCGAAACGATGAATAAAAGATAAATATGAGTTCGACGTAATATTTAGCTTAGGACACCTGTAAATCAGACGTTTTACTATTTTCAATAAAACAAGAAGGCCATAGAAAGCAATAGAAAGCCATTGAATACAATTGCTTTCTATGCCGGACAGGCCTTCATTTTTTCTTAGAACAAAAACGAAGCAAATAGTATAAGGGTCAAATCTTTTTTCTGCCGGACTCTCGTAATTTATTCATTGTGAAAACAAAAAAATACTTACTCTTTCTCCCTTTAGTATATCAGTTCCGTTCGTGATAATGTGTATGCAATAATGAATGGGACAACTCGCCCAGTGGTTTTTTCAGAAACTCTTCGTAAATCTGAACAATTTCAGGGTTCATGTGCGATTTTCGCACGGTTTTCCCTTCGTCTTCCTTATAAATGGCTTCAATACGT